>JBGCES010000607.1:0-3396 GCA_045106545.1 Saprospiraceae bacterium | reverse complement strand
GTATTCAACTCTTTGACAAATTCTGACCCAAACATATCTTGCACACAGTGAATCGGCCACAACACCTGTTGCAAGCCGTGCAAATCAATCACTTGCCCTGGCTTGCGCCACGGGTGCATCGCCGCAAAGCTTTCGTGATTCGCAGGATGCCAGTCTTGCGTTGCAATGACCAAATCAAATTGCTCCATCAATTGATTCGCAATTGGAATAACTGCATTACCGTCTTGGACTTCCAGTGCGCCATCTTTACAGAAGTCGTTTTGTAAATCGACGAGTATGAGTGTGCGTTGTGGTGTCGTCATGGTTTTAAAATTTGCGCCAAAAGTAGGCAGAATTAAATGATTTTGGAAAAGGTTTCTATTTATACTTAGGTTGTTTTTTAAACTAAGTATAATTAAAACGTTCTAAAACTAAATAAAGTTGTTCATTAGTATTGGCCGAAAAATAAATTTACCCCGAAATTCTTCGGGGCAGGCTATTCTGATTTTTTCAATTGATGATTTTGTTGAATAAAACCTATTCATTCAGAAAAATCATCATTTGGGCAACATGTAAATTTATTTTTTCGGCGTTTCTTATTTACTTTTTACTTACCAAAAATACGCCTATAAAAATCGCTAATCCCGCGATGATTTTAACTGTCGGCAGCGTTTCTGCACCAAATGACAGGGCAATTCCTGTAGCGATTAATGGTTGTAAGTAGATATAAATACTGACGACTGATGGGTTGACTACGCTCAGGGCAATAGTATTAAACAGGTAAGTCAGGACAGTCGCGCCAATGACGACATAGGCGATAACGCCCCAAATCATGGGGCTATAAGTTGCCCATTGCATAGTCGTTAAGTCCGACCAAGCAACGGGGATGACGATTAAACTACCTAAGGTGAAAACCCAACGAATGATGGTGAAAGGATGATATTTGACGGTGAGCGTTTTTACTAAAACTAAGTAAAATGCAAAGATTAGCGCATTCATAAAGATAAAAAAGTCGCCCCATGCGTTGGTGATACCAGCTTGTTTTCCATATAAAATTAGCGTAATTGCTCCGCCTGCACCGATAAAAATACCGAGTACTTTACGTGCCGTAATTTTCTCTCCAATAAAAATAGCGGAAATAATAATCACCAAAATTGGAGCGAGTGTCGTAATCAAGGACGCATTAATCGCGCCCGTAATCTGTAAGCCTTTAAAAAAGAACATCAGGTTGAAACCACCGCCACATATCGCACACAGCACGAAACGTCCCCAATCTTCTCGCGCTACTTTTTCATTGACAACTACTTTTTGAACTAAAGTAAAAATCAATCCCGCTCCGATAACTCGGATCGCTATAAAACCAAAAGGCGGTACGACATTTCCCGCTAAGGCAACTTTAGCAATAGAATAATTAGCACCGTAGAGAAATGCGACGGCGATTAAGGCAAGATGCGCCCAAGTCGTTTTGGTAAGTGTTGGCATATTGAGAAGTTGGTAGTAATTGAGTTGGTCGTTTGTAGAATTGCAAATGAAAGAAAAGAGAACAAAAGCAAGAAACTATGAGTTCCTTTTCTTTTTTTTGCGGGGTAAAAAATTAAAAATCACCGATGCCACTTATTTCACATTCTACTTATCACGGGCCGTCGCCTTATCTTTTCAATGGTCATTTAGAAACCGTTTACCCAGGCGTTTTTCGTAAAATTCCTAATGTTACTTACGAACGGGAACGGGTCACTACGCCTGATGATGACTTTTTAGATGTGGACTGGATTGATAAGAAAAGTAAGCGGCTACTGATTTTGACGCACGGCTTGGAAGGGAGCACGGATCGGCATTATATCAAAGCGCCCGCGCGCTTATTTAGCGAAAATGGTTGGGATGTATTGGCGTGGAATTGTCGGTCGTGTAGTGGCGAAATGAATCGGCAGTTGCGCTTGTATAATCACGGAGATTTAGATGATATTTCTACGATTGTCGAATACGCTTTGCAGCAAAAAAACTATGAAAGAGTAGTGATGGTGGGTTTTAGTATGGGCGGAGCGATTACGTTGAATTATTTGGGACGCAAAGCAGCAGAAGTGCCAGATGTGATCGATCGGGCGGTGGCATTTTCTACACCTTGTGATTTAGGAGATAGTATAAGTGCATTGGAAGCAGGTGAAAATTGGTTGTATCGCAATCGATTCCGGTATAGTTTGCAACAAAAAATTGAAGAAAAAGCGAAGTTGTTTCCAGATAAAATTGATGTGCGTAAATTCAAACAGATCAAGGAATGGAAGGATTTTGATAATTTATTTTCAGCACCTTTGAACGGCTATCGTGATGCGGATGACTTTTACCATCAGGCTTCTTCCATTTATGCGATTCCAAATATCAAAGTAAAATCACTCATTGTAAACGCATGGAATGATCCATTATTAACACCTGCTTGCTATCCAAAGGAGCTGTGTGAACGAAGTAAAACGGTTTATTTAGAAACGCCAAAACGTGGCGGACATGTAGGTTTTACCGAACGAGGTAAATTATTTGCGTGGTCAGAGCAGCGAGCATTGGAATGGTGCACAGGTTTGTAACCTGTAAAGTTTAATCAAAATATTGCTTTGGATAATAAAATTGAGTGAGCTTTCCTGCTTCAGCCGAAAAGTATTTCCAACTCTCCACATTCGCCTCAATTTGGATGATTCCACAAGTCGGCACATTAGCAATGTAGTTATCGGTAAATAGATTAGCGATAGTCGTAAAGGTCGGGTTGTGCCCAAAAACTAAAATCGTATCATACTGATTATCAATTTGTTGGACGATATTTAGCACATCTTCCGCGTAAGCCTCGTAGATACCTTTTTTAATAATAATATCCTTGGGTTTGATTCCCATCGCTTCCGCGAAATGACCTGCGGTGGTACGTGCTCGATTGGCAGGAGAGGAAATAATCGCTTCCGCTTGTACTTGTTTACCACGTAGCAATTTTGCCATAAAGGGGGCATCGCGCTCGCCACGTTTGTTCAACGGGCGGTCAATATCGGCGAGGCTGAAATCTTTCCAACTGGACTTAGCGTGGCGGATGAAACAGATGGTTTTCATAGAAAATGGTTGACGGTAAAAGGCAAAGTTGTTTAATGTAAAATAGCCTGCCCCGAAAAATTTCGGGGTAAAAGACTAAATGTGAAATTTAAAAGTACACTGGATGCGTAAAAAAGTAACTCTAATCTCGACGTGTACATTTTAAATTGAAAACTAGCACTTAATAGCCCTGCGGGAGAAGGTTGACGATAGACGGCAGAGCTGTTAAGTTCTTCAATGTAAAATGTAAAAGACTAAATGTAAAATTCAAAAGTACACTATATACGTACAAAAGCGGTTCGAATCATGACGTGTACCTTTTACATTTTTCGGTTTTACATTTTAAATTTTACATTA
>JBGCES010000606.1:0-2148 GCA_045106545.1 Saprospiraceae bacterium | reverse complement strand
GGTAGCTTGCGCGAATGGAGCAACGATATTTTTGATTTTAAATATAAACGGCATTCGGATGAATCGGTACGCGGCGTTCTGAATCGCAAATATCGCTTTCAAACGGTATTGGATACTTATGGTTATGATGGTGAAACTTATCCAGAAAAAATCTGGATCATCACGGAGGCAAATATTCCTCGTCGAGCGTTCAACGAGGATTTTATCGGTTCAGAAGTGGCGCAGCGTAATTTTGTGATTAAAACCGTGGTAGAAGCACAGCGCGAAGATATTCGACAAGTGCATTTCTATTCGCTCGGTGATTTAGGTACGGAAGATTCGGCAAAGGACGAATTTCAATTGATGGGTTTATATCGCAATCTCAGCCAGCACAAGCCCTACGAAATGTCTAAAACGCAGGCGGGCGTTGGTTTGAAAACGACTTACGACGAATTGCATGATAAAACCTACGATCCACAACAAAGTAAAAAATTAGACTTGCCAGATAACATTGACGGCGGCGCTTTCATTGATACAGCAGGTAATTATACTTACGTCCTTTGGGCAAAAACTACTGATGACAACAGCGAATTTGCGCAAGCGATTTACGAATTTTCTTCGCGTACGCCCGTTGATTATTTAAAAATAAAAGACTGGGATTATTCGCGCACTCGCCGCGAAAACATCATTCATCCCAAATTGCTCGAACTCACGGGCGCACCCATTTTCATCACCTCTACTGATGAACGTCCCAACGCGTCGCCAACCAATTTATTAAACATCAATCCAAACCCTTTCCGCGACTTCCTCAACGTCGATTTCTACTTAGAAAATGATGGCTTGGTACAATTGGAACTCGTGGACGTAGCGGGTCGCACCGTTGATTTTGTCAAGCGCGGTTTGAATTTACCGAAAGGTGCACATCGTATTCAATTAACCAATACGGCGCTGCCCAACGGGACGTATTTTGTGCGTTTTCAGACGGGACAGCGAGTGACGATGCGGAAGTTGATTTTGGTGCGGTAACTGTTAGTTGATTCGTTAATTGAATTGACTGCTTGATTGAGTTGATTCATACAAAATACGAGCCTTACGTTTCCTAAACCTCAAAAGTTTAGGAAACGTCTAACCAATCAAATGTAAAATATAAAATAGCATGTACCGTAGTATTGCGGTATAAAAGTGGAGCGACATGTACTTTTAGAGTGGAAAATTCAGCGTACTTCACTTAATTTTTTTCGTAAGAAAAAATCCTCCGCGATCTAAACTCATGCCCTGTCCGTGTTAAAAAGGAAAATCTCTGCGCCTCAGCGCCCTCCGCGTTTAATAAAAAAACATACAATTTTTCGCTATTTTAGCGTTTTCAGATAGGAAGTTTCTGTGAGAAACTTCCTATCTTTTTTACATAAAACAACCATTCATGCTACGTCAAACCTTTCTTCCGCTACTCCTACTCTTTTGCTTTACGCAATGCACGGAAACGCCTGCGGGAGATCCATCCACCGCTGAAAATACCAATACAGAAATGACCAAACGCACCGACGTCCACAGCTACGCCCACCCCGACCAAGCGAAAACGACGCATTTGGATTTAAACCTCGCCGTTGATTTTGGTAAAAAACAACTCGCGGGTTTTGCGCGTTGGACAATTGAAAATAACAATGCAAGTGAGGTGATTTTTGACGTGCGGGATCTGGAAATTGAAAAAGTGACGCTGGGTGAAGCGGAAACCGAAACGACTTTTGCAATTGGTGAACCGACTGAGTTTTTAGGGTCTTCCTTGACCGTTGCGATTCAGCCAACGACTGAAATCGTTACCATTTATTACAAAACGACGCCCGATGGCGCAGCCGCCGTGGATTGGCTCGATCCGCAGCAAACGGCGGATAAAAAACACCCGTTTTTATTTACGCAGGGACAAGCGATTTTAACGCGGACTTGGATTCCTTGTCAGGATAGTCCGGGCATTCGGATTACTTATGATGCGACCGTAAAAACTGACCCAAATTTATTGGCAGTGATGTCGGCGAGTAACCCGACGGAGAAGAACGCAGAAGGTGTTTATACTTTTAAAATGGCGCAACCGATTCCGCCTTATTTACTGGCATTGGCGGTCGGTGATTTGGTGTTTCAGCCGATTGGAGACGAGACAGGGGTTTATGCCGAACC
>JBGCES010000605.1:0-23083 GCA_045106545.1 Saprospiraceae bacterium | reverse complement strand
GAACTTGCTAATGTTAAATTTATTAAAAACAGAAAACAAAAAATTATGTTACGCATCGCCTTATTAATTAGTTGTACGCTAATGCTCTTTTCCTGGAATATAAATGCACAGGGTTTGACCATTGATTATAATTCCTCCTCCTCTCAAGACCGACCACAAATCAATCTGATCGAAGATCAAGTTGGTGATTTTGCAAGAATTAGAATGCAAACCACTGGCAATAGCAATTTCTGGGAAATTGCGGGTAGAACGGGAGATAAAAATGACCATTTGAATTTTTTCTTTCTAAATGACGATGAAAATGAGAGCTATAATATGCTAAGCTTGCGAGCAATCGACAGAATTATGCGAGTTGGATCGAGTTCTACTAATATTAATTTAGAGCTTTTGGGTGACGCTGATATGACCGGAAATGTAGATGTTGGCGGCACACTGGATGTGACGGGATTAGTCGATCTAAATGGTGCAGTTGATATAAATGGAAAATTAAATGTTACAGATGATATTGAACTCACTGGCGGGCTGATACTTGATCCCTCTGGATTTAATGATGCGAAAATCACTTTGGAAGCCCCTGATAATAATAACGAAGCGACCATAGAATTTAAAGAACAAACCCTCAATAATATTGATCTCCAAATAAAGAATGGTAGTGCAGCTGGCTCAATCGAATTTTTCACGAGCAGTAACACCAGTCCTAGCATCGCCATTTCTTCGGCGGGTAATGTGCAAGCAGTCACTACCTCAGGTGACAATTTTAGAGTAGGTATCATCTCTACCAGTAAAAAATTAGGCGTAGGTGGTGAGGCAGCCAAAACAGGAGGTGGAAATACTTGGGATGCAGTTTCGGATAAGCGATTAAAAAAGGAAATTCGTGACTTTGAAGAAGGGTTGGATATTTTACAGAAAATCCGTCCTGTTTGGTTTAAGTACAATGGAAAAGTAGGTACAAATCCTGATAAGCAGGAAGTTGGAATCCTTGCTCAAGATATTCAAAAGATTGCTCCTTACATGATCAGTGAATTTGTCCACAAAGAAGAAAGCAATGGTAAAGAAGAACGTTACCTAAGTTATAATAGCAACGCCCTCCAATACATCGTAGTTAACTCTATTCAAGAACAACAGCAGCAAATCGAAGAGCAAGCAGCCATCATTGAGCAGCAAAGTGATGAAATTGCAGACTTGAAAAATAGCCTAGCACGAATTGAAAGTATGCTTGCGCAAAATACTTTACCTACGGCTCCGCAATCGGGAACACTCGTTATTGATGGTGCGAATCAACCGAGATTGGAGCAGAATTTTCCTAATCCTTTCAACGAACTAACCGTCATCAAATATTTCTTACCTGAAGTCAACGAATCCGCACAGATTCACATCAACGACCAATCAGGTAAGGTTTTGAAAAGCTACTCGATCACGGAACAAGGTGAAGGACAATTGGAATTACACTTAAAAGATTTTCCAGCTGGAACGTATAGTTATAGCCTCCAAGTTGGCGAGCGCGTCATCGCCACCAAGCAAATGATTCAGACAAAATAATGGAACTGAGCATTTCTATGGAAAAAGGCAGCCCTTGATACAGGGCTGTCTTTTTTTTGTTTAACGGAAAGACAAATGCTAGTATAAAAAAATATAAGCAACTAACAATCAAACACTTACAAGAATTTTTCCTTTCAGTTTTATCGATCCTTTTCTGACTTCTCACTAATAAAATAAAAATCACCAGTAAAAAAGATCACTCCTCCAACGTGATCTACAATACGGCAAAATGGAAACATAGGTAGTATATTGTAGTATTTGAATAGCTTATTTTTTCATGCGAAGTGTGACCAACCGATTGGAATATGCTTTGAATGACCTTCGGAAATAATACTTCATCAAATATTATCAACTATGAAAAAGTTTCAATTTTGGCTAACGGTATTGTTCATTGGATTAGTCGCTGGACAGGGATGGTCGCAGGATACCATAGTGCGCTACGCACAAGTAAAAACGCTAAATGGCGATACTTTTACGGGTAAGATTATTGAAAAAACGGACGAAGTCTTAACCATCACTACCGTAAATGTGGGAGAAATTTCCATTAAAATGGGAGACATCAAGAAGTTGAAAGAATTCACCAACGAAGAAATGCGCGATGGTCTATACTGGTTTGAAAATCCTAATGCGACCCGCAATGTTTACGGACCAACTGGTTACAGTCTGAAAAAAGGAGAAGGGTACTACCAAAATTTTATGATATTTCTCAACTCGGTGAGTTACGGTTTCACCGATAATTTCACCGTTCGGGCAGGTCTGATTCCGGTTACTTTTGGCGAGGGACTGATGTTTAGTATCACACCTAAATTTTCTATTCCCATCGTGGAAAATAAATTCAACGTCGGTACGGGGATTCTTTATACCCATACTTTTGGAGAAAATATGGGTATTGGTTACGGCGTCGCGACACTGGGTTCACGCGATAATAACCTGACGCTCGGTATGGGCTACGGCGTAGTGAATGACGATTGGTCAAAAGCGCCGATTATTACTTTTAGTGGAATGATGCGCATCGCACGGAAATTTAGTTTGGTTTCCGAAAACTGGTTGATTCCTTACCGAGATACGCAATGGGAGTACAATCAAAATACAGGAGAATCTATTTTGGTGTCCGAAAATACACGTTACAATCTGTTCTTTTCTTATGGTATTCGCTTCATGAGTGAGCAGGTAACTATTGACTTGGCTTTTGTCAATATATCTGAAGAGGCTATCTTTCCTGGTATTCCCTTGCTGGGGGTAGTGATACCGTTTGGTAATCGCTGAATGGGCAGATAGATTTGATTTTCTGGTCTTAAATACTCAGATAGCATCAAATTCATTGATTTTTCTGTAAAATCAATCCCAAATGCACCGAATATATAAACATCTGCAACCAATTTACTAGTCCAAGTACCACTTTCCTACCTACATTTACCAACATCAAAAATGATGATTCTGTAATATTACATAAAAATATAATTTCATTGAATCACCTATCATGAATCACCTCTAAATCTTTTTCTAATGAAATCTTTTGTTTACCTCGTTCTACTATTTTCGTTTGCTTGGACTAGTAATGCACAAACAGGCATTGCCGTACCACAGATGAGTCACTGTGATAATTTATTTACCAATTTTATGAATACCCACAATATTCCGAGCGCAACGGTTGCGATTGCCAAAGATGGTAAAATGGTGTATAATCGCGCCTTTGGTCATGCCGATGTAGATGGAACAGAACCAACGCTCCCCCACCATTTATTTAGAATTGCCAGTCTTTCCAAACCCATTACCTCTATCGCCATTATGAAAATGGTAGAAAATAATCAGCTTTCTCTGACCGATAAAGTATTTGGGTCGGGTGGACTGTTGGAAAATCACTCTGGCTTAGCGGAGGCACAAATTACGGACACGCGCATCTTCAACATCACTGTTCAACAATTACTAGAACATTCGGGCGGATGGGATCGCAACGTAAATTGTTTTCCCAATCCCACCAGTCCTTACTCATGGAATTTTGGTGGTTGTGACCCAATAGTGGCACCACTACACGTTACACAGACCAATGGAACTAACAACCTTGCTACGGAAGAGGACATGATTATTTTTTTATTGGAAAAAGGACTAAATTTCAATCCTGGATCGCGCTACGCTTATTCCAATATCGGCTATTTAGTATTGGGTGAAATCATTGAAGAAGTCTCTGGTCAGTCTTACGAAGACTACGTAAAAAGTGAAATACTTAGCCCCATCGGTATCTGCGATATGCACATCGGTAAAAACCTATTAGCCGATAAATTGGAGCGCGAAGGTGAATACGTTGGCAATGGCTTCACCACCCTATCCGCTTACAATACGGGCGATTTCGTCCCGTGGGAATACGGTGGTTTTAATCTGGAAGCGATGGACGCTCATGGTGGATGGATAGCAACGGCTCGTGACTTAGTACAGTTACTGGTTTCGGTGGACGGATTTGCTACCAAACCCGATATTTTAAGTAGTGCTTCGATTGCTACTATGACTACTGCTCCCAGCATTAGTCCTTGGTACGCTAAAGGCTGGCAGGTCAACAGTGCTGATAATTGGTGGCATACGGGTGCATTAGATGGGACGGCTACGATTTTTGTACGCAGTAGTGGCGGCTTTACTTGGGCGGTTTTGTTAAATAAAAGGGTAATTGGCAATACAGAAGGGCAATTTTGGGGCGACTTTGATAATTTACCATGGAATTGTGTGCTGCAAACCACGAATTTTCCAAACCACGATTTATTAGCCGCTCCAAAAACCAATGCACATGATATTCATTTCGTAAGATTTAATGAAAATTCTGTTGACCTGAGTTGGACGAATGGCAATGGTAACCTCAGGATTTTAGTGGCTAAAGAAGGTGAAACGATTACCGATTTTCCCCTTGATGGAAATTCTTATGTTGCGGATAGTAACTTTGGTTTAGGATCAGATTTGGGCAATAATACTTTTGTAGTTTTTAAAGGCACTGATAATGACGCCACAGTATCCAATCTAACGGAGGATAAAACCTATCATTTTCGCGTTTTTGATTATAAAATATCCAACACAAATGGAAATCATGAAATATATAAATTGTGCGGAGGGGAAGAAGTGAAAATCCTGATGAATGTACTAACTTCAACTGATGAATTAACAGATGCGGAAGTAAATGAAAATATCGCTGTCTATCCTACCATTGTACAAGACCTACTCCATGTAAATTTCACAGAAAAGAACAATCTCGCTCAATACGAGCTATATTCCATCAACGGAAAATTTATCGAGGCGGGCAACTTGCCAGGATTGACGAACGAAATAAATGTGGCTAATTTGGAGCGCGGTTTATTTATTTTAAAAATTCGGCAGTCCGATAATGAACGCGTTATTTGGAAGCGATTTGTAAAACAGTAAGTCATTAATCAACAATTTGGGCGACGGTATTAAATGGTCGTCCAAGTTTTTATTAGCCAATCCAGCAGCGAATATTTACTTTTCCTTCGTACTTTCGCACTCCTTTTACTGAAAGCTAGGATTCCAATGTCAAATACCGTAAAAACGGCGCACTGTTTCATACCTTTTCAACAATCTACCGCTGGTATTGCCCTGCCAGAACGGTTCACTTTTCCATTTTACTACGAGCCACATCCACTCTGTCTGATGGCTGCGGAACAACTGCAAAATCACTTGCAAGAACAGACAGAATGGGAACACGATTTTGGTTTAGCAGGTGAAGAAACTGTGAATAGCATCGGTAAGATGTTTGGGGTTTTAGTGGTACAAAATCAAGCAGGTGAATTAGGTTATTTAGCTGCCTTTTCAGGCAAATTAGCAGATAGCAATGACCATCAGGGATTTGTGCCGCCCGTTTTTGATATGCTGCAACGCGATGGCTTTTTTAAGCAAGGCGAAGTGATTTTGAATGCCATGAACCGCGAATTGGAAGTACTGGAACAGCAGCCTGCATACCTTGCCGCTAAAGCGAAAATGGAGGAACTTACTGCGGAGTCCGAACAACAATTGGCGGATTATCGCAAAGCAATGAAAGTAGCAAAAAAAGCGCGTAAAGCGAAGCGCGAAGCAGCGCGGGAGGAGTTAGTACCGACCGCTTTCGCGGAATACAACGAAGAACTGCGCCAAGAGAGTTTACGTTATAACTTCACTTACAAAGACCTCGTCAAAGATTGGAAACAACGCCTTACGGAACAGCAAGCGGAATTGGATAAATACGCTCTTCCTATCGCACAACTCAAACAAGATCGCAAGCAACGCTCTGCCGCTTTGCAGAAGCAGTTATTTGACCAATATCAGTTTTTAAATCAAGCCAAAGCAACCAAAAGCGTCTTGGATATTTTTGCTAAAACGGTTTACGTAAAACCGCCTGCGGGTGCGGGTGAATGCGCTGCACCCAAGCTGTTGCAATATGCGTTTAAGCATGATTTACGTCCCGTGGCGATGGCGGAATTTTGGTGGGGACAATCACCCAAATCTGCCATTCGGAAACACGGACAGTTTTATCCCGCTTGTCGCGGAAAATGCGAACCCATCTTAGCGCACATGCTGGCAGGAATTGACATGGATAAAAATCCGTTATTGACCAATCCAGCAGTCGGTCAGTTGTTAACCATCGTCTATGAAGACGAGGAAATGTTGGTGATCAATAAACCCTCAGGTTTCCTCTCCGTGCCTGGTATTCACATCCAAGATTCGGTTTATTTGCGCGTCAAACAACGCTATCCGCAAGCGACGGGTCCGCTCATCGTTCATCGCTTAGATATGTCCACTTCGGGGCTGATGGTATTGGCAAAAAATAAGGCTGCACACAAAGCACTCCAACAGCAGTTTATTAAACGTACCATTTCCAAACGCTACGTTGCGCTACTGGATGGCGAACTGGCAGAGGACAGCGGAATCATTGACCTCCCACTCATCCTTGATTTTGATGATCGCCCCCGCCAAATGGTCTGCTACGAACGCGGTAAAGCAGCAACCACCAAGTGGGAAGTCATAGAACGCAGCAACAGAAAAACGCGCGTTCATTTTTATCCCATTACGGGTCGGACGCATCAATTGCGGATGCACGCCGCGCATTCATTGGGGTTAAATACGCCGATTGTGGGTGATGATTTGTATGGTAAAAAAGCGGATCGCTTACATTTGCATGCGGAGTGGATTCGGTTTCAGCATCCGGTGACGGGGGAGGTGATGGAAATTAGAGTGGAAGCAGGGTTTTAGTTTGGATACACGCTTGTCGGAAACTAGGTGTGAGCGAGGTTGAAGTGATAGCAAAATTTTAAAAGAATATAATTCTATTTCTAAAGAAATGTTATGCAAAATTTTATCGAAATTCCTTTGAGAAAGCGCAGATACAAAATCCTGCTCCCCCTCTGTATTTTAGGCTTTATGCTTAGCATTTGGGCATTTAATTATGCCGAAAATGAAGCTATCTACCCAGTACCGTATTTAACGATCATCGGTATTATTGGCTTTTTTCTTTTCGGAATCTTCAGTGTATTTTTTGCCAAAAAAGTAATCAAAACGAATGTGGGATTGACTATTGACAAAAAAGGAATCGTCGAAAATACCAACGGATTACTGCAACAAAAAGTGGATTGGAAAGATATTACGGATTTTGTGGGATACAATGAAAAATTAATTTTGGTCAAAGTTAAAAAACCGAAAAAATACATTGACCAAGCTCAAAATAATGCGCAAAAACGCATTCTAAAATTGAACGAAACGGAATACGGAACGCCGATTTTTATTGATGCTAGTGGCTTGCAAAAGAGCTTTACGGAAACGTTGGAGTTGTTGCAGAATCGACAGCCGAATTATCGAAAATGAAGGGGCTGTTTGGGACGAGAGCCGAAATTTGCGCTCGCGCCTCATCTCCGACGGGCTTATCATTGGTGACGAATTAATACGTAATCAAAAAAGTTATTTTATACGAAAAACATCAAATTAATTATAAAAAATAGTCTTTAAACTTGTAATAACACAACTCAACACACATCTTTGCTACATTCCTCAACGATTAAAATTTAGCAAAAATGCAAAACGCCACTCTATATTCCCATCAATTAGCTTTTGATAAAATCGTTCAACTCGTTAAAACTCAACTACCTAAAGTGAAGGTGATAACCAATGAAAACGGCTTACATCAGTCACTTACTGCTACCATTAAAGGTGGCTTTTTCAGCAAAACCAAGAAGTTGACTATCAATTACCGTCAACGCCAAACGCTTGATTATCAATTGACCAAAGTTGAATGTGACTTAACGCAGAATTTAGCCGGCATGGTTAATTTTATTCAATCCTTACCTGCCGAAAATGAAGCGATTCGAGCTAAATTGCTTTACAAAGTCATGGCTACCAATAGCGAATGGGGAGTAGTCGCAGAACCGAATATCACGACCGAATTTGAACAACTACTAAAAGCGATGGCGCAACAACTAAACGCTTTTTTGTTCGTCAATCCAGGTACACCATTCACTCGTTCTAGTACACAACATTTTTTGGATAAACATTTCCAATTAATTCTAGATATGCAAGGCAGTTGCGAAGTCGCAGATTTAGACGTAAAAGTAGATGCCAAGTATCATGATATTCCAGCAGCGAAGCAAAGTGCCGAACAACTAGAACGCAAAGCAGCATCAGAGGCGCATTTGCACGAAAATGGTGTAAAAGTCAATAAAAACTTACCCGTTTCACCAACAGCGGCAGATGTAAAATTACGTTCGCAACCTGAAGTCACTGAGCGCGTTTATGCTCTAATGATTATTGCGGTTAAAGGGGAAGGCATTCCACAATCGCACTTAGAAAAAGCCATTGCCGAAAAGCAAATCACTAGCTTTAGTCCGCAGGAACAATACCTTTACCAAAAAGCACAATTCAACGAGCAGGAAAAGGCAAATGCGACTTGGCGATACGAAAGTTTGGCAACTTTACTTTGGGCATTGGGTCAGTTGGATTCAATACCCTACCCTTCAGCCATTTGTGACGTAAAAACCGTTGTTGGAATGCTAATGCAACCAAGTAGAGAGGTATTTACAGCAAGTGCTAAGCTACGCTCTACAGCAGAAATATTGGACGAGCTAGATAAAGTTTATCGAATGCACTGGGCGTGTGTCGATGCCCGTTTGAAAGGCGAAATGTCTACTGGTCAACTGAATGCAAGCGTGATTTATGAACGCCATTATGCTTTGAATTGGCTGACGAATTATCGGGAACAGGAGTGGGATAGTGTGAGTACGGATACCTAGACCTCAAGTACAAAGTTAAATAAGCAGTTCCATCCCTTCACGCGCCATTATACAATTTGGATAGATCTCTTGCAACTCCCTCTCCTTCTCCAACAAAAACGCATCATCATGCTCTGGATCATGGTGCGTAAAAACGAGCTGTTTCACATTCGCTTGACGCGCACATTCGATGGCTTGTTCGTAGCTACTGTGCCCCCAACCGCGATGCGTTTTTAATTCTTCCGCCGTGTATTGCGCATCGTGAATGAGTAGGTCGGCATTTTTAGCGAAAGCGACCACTGCTGGATCAATCTGCTCACCGTGTTCCAAATCAGTAGAAATTACCACCGAACGCCCACCCGAATCAACACGATAACTAAACGCGCCACCGGGATGATTGTGTTTTCGATAAGTAAACTGGAGATCTTGATCAATATCAAAATGTGATTTATAATGATCTGCCGTAAAGAATTTCAAATCTGCCCCCATACTTTCTAGCTGTACTGGAAAGTATTCGGCTTGCATTTGAGTGGCAAAAATGTTTTTTAGATCATCGTCAGCGAGGTGAACTTGCGGAGAAAATAATGCAATTTTTTTATTCGGATCGTAGGCGGGTGCGAAAAAAGGTAAGCCCTGAATATGATCCCAATGAAAGTGAGTGAACGCCAAAAAGATACTACTCGTCTGTGGCAATAATCCTGCAAGTAAATCTTTTCCTAACTGCCGAATTCCCGTTCCTGCATCAAAAATAGCGACTACGTCACTGCGGTTATCCGTGATTCGATCTACAAAAATACAAGTCGTATTACCACCAAATTGCTGATAATTGGCATCGCAAACGGGCGTAGAACCGCGCACGCCATAGAGTTTTACTCTCCAAATAGGGGATGAATGCATATTACTGGTCTAGTTGTTTTTCATACAAAACCGTAGCACTCGCGAGGTTTAACAGTTTTATACCTATTCTAGCAATTAAAAAAACTTGACTCAGCAAGAAGGTGAGTATAATTTTACCGCTGGTATTGATGGGATGTAAATAACCACTCAACCACCAATATAGACCAAAAACCATCAATAGCAACAACGCATTAATAAGATAAAGCGGTAAGGTCTGAGTAAGATTTTTAAACGTGATTCCCCATGTTTGCCAAAAGGATTTAAATACGGATTGTTCTGGATGCTGAACGAGTTGAATCTTAGCATAATCCTGTACCATAGATACCAAAACGGCGAGTATAAAAAAAATACCTACGAATACTCCAGCCCCGTGTACGACAGGACGTTCGTTAGTAAAATTGGCAAAATTTGTAATGAAAATAAACTGAAAAATACTCCCCAAAACAATAATCAACACGACATAAATCAGCATGAAATAAATCGTCAGGCGCAACATTCGCCAAAAATGCTGCCCACTTCCTTGCAGAAAAGTACGCGTCGGAGAAAAGCGTACTTTTTCTAAAATCCCTCCTGCTAAAAAAATAGATAAGACAAAATAGAGCAGCAAAACGACCTGCGCTTCCTGAAAAATGACCGCCAATTCTGAACCATACTCCCGCATGAAATCACGGATAATGGTATAATCAAAGTTAGGTATCAACCGCTGAATACCTAGTGATTGTCCGACTTTGTTTTCTAATAAACTTTGCAATGGTAAAGCCACCACCAACGCAAATCCAATATTGATGGCGTATAGCCAACCCAGCAAATGTGCATTGCGAGTCAAACGTTGAAAACCAGTCTTAAAGGCAGTAATGACCATTGATTATTGAATAATTTCTATGCAAAGTATTGTAAATCAGCTAGGTATCTAATTTCCAACCTCCATCTATTTCTAAATCAACATAGCGACCGTTTGCAACGTGTGTTGTAAGTAGGTCATAAACTTGCTGACGTATTTCCAAATCGCGCTCGTTTCGGGTTCGAGGGTACGACTATTATTGAGAAAGTTTTTATCCATGTAGATATTTTCATTAGGGTCTAAATATGCCGCGATAATTCGATTGGTTCCAGTGTAGCTGAACTCGTGACTACGCGCCTGTCCATCCCATTTTTCCATTTTAGTCGTTCCATCCGCAAAGCGGATTTCTACTTCCAGTGGAAATTGTAATTCCCCCAGCCGATTAATAATCACGCGCGAATCATAAACCGTCGAGTCACTTTCTAATGCTTCCTCTACTGACTTTTCAATAATTTCTTGTCCGTCGTTAAAAGCACCGTAGGCTGCTTGTCGTGGATTATTTTGAATCGCTACGATGCTATAATCGCAAACATCCGTTCCATACATCACCTGATTAAAAAACCAGTTCATGTCTGTACCAAATCGCTCGCCGTGACAGCTCTTTACCACCTGATTTACTACTTTAATAAAATCGGGCGCAGCAGGATGACCATATTTCCAATCCGCAAAATAAGTCTGCATAATTTGATCCATACAGTCCCGTCCAACCAAACCTTCCAAAGTACGCAACCAAGTCGCCGTTTTATTATAAGCTACGGTACGCGCTCCACCGTGTTTCGCTTGCCAGCCAGGTGGAAAATTGGCGATGATTTTCGGATTAGGCATTGCCAGATAACCGTGCCGCTGTTCCTCCATACCGCCTGCTCGAAAGCCTAATATATTAAAAGTAGAAGCTTTTTCGCCATAAAAATGATCCATGATTCGCGACTCGTAGTAGGAAGTGAATCCTTCGTCCATAAAGGCTTCTTCCATTTCGTTGGTCGCTACTAGCTGCTGAAAGTATTGATGCGTAATTTCATGCGCTGCAATAATTTCAGGCGTACGAATTCCTTCTGGCATCGGGTAAGTACTGGCTCCCGTTACTAAGGTGGAATACTCCATTCCACTACTCCGCACCCCAAAAATCGGCGGACTCACCAGCGTCAAAACTGGATAAGGATATGCGCCAACAAATTCGTCCAAAAAAGCTAAACTATGTTCCATCGCCGCGAAATAACGCTCTACTAAGTGTTCATGCGCCGCGTCGTACATCAATTTCAGCTCGATATTTTTCCACTTTCTTTTTTCAATTAAAAAACTTGGATATGCAGTCCAAGCGAAGTCGATGGCATCCGCCAAATGATAACGATAAGTCGTTTGTGATCCTTCCGTCTCTTGTTCTACTTCTACCCCGCTCGCTCCGATGATGTATTCGTTAGGGACGGTAATCGCTACATTATAGACCCCAAAATCGGCGTAAAACTCCGTTTCGGGATGAAACTGATGACAATTCCACGCGCCATCCGAGTAGCGCATGCCAGCGGGTTCATAAACGCCTATTTTCGGAAACCAATGCACCATAAAATAATAGTCGCGTGTATAGCCAGCACGAGCGATTATTTTCGGAATTTTATTGGTAAAATCAATTGAGATAGTCGTACTATCGAAAGGTAAGACAGGTTCGACGAGCGGGACACGTAGTACCGTTTGGTCGAATTCATTGTTGTCATCGGGCGCGATATACTCCATATTTTGAGTAAGGTCATTTCCCGCTGGGTCAGTCATCTTATTAATCGTGTTCCAACCCCAGACGACTTCGCCCGGATTTGCTTCGGGTAGGCTTCCGATACGCCCTTCAGTATTTAAAAAGGTGGTTTCGGTGTTGGAAAACGCATTCCAATACAAATGAAAACGGAGTTCGTGAATTGTATCTGCGGATGGATTTTTCCAATATAGTTTTTCTTGTCCTTGTAGTAATCTGCTCTCCGTATCCAACGTCACGGCAATATCGTAGCTAGCTACCCTTGAGGATAACGGTTGGGCAGATAAAAAACCACTCCATAAAAATATAATTAGAACGGAAAAATGAATGCGTTGCATCATAGCAGCTAAAAGCAATGTTTACTAATCTCCAAATGTAGCTAAAAGCCATTAGGAAAGAAAGATTTTAATCCAGAATTAAATACCTATCAATACAAAAAAAGGATGCATCGCGTAGATGTATCCTTTTTCAAATGGTAAGTATAACCGTTTAGGTTGGCAATTAGGCCCGCCATCAACAGATTTCACCTACTCTTCTTTATTTATAGTTCATTAACCTTTAGTTTTGTAACCAAAATTGATTAAAAACTAAAGGTCAAAGAACGATTTTTATTAATCTCTAACCAAAATTGACTTTTTGTAATGCTTGCTGCATCCCATCAATATTTTTACAACCAATAAAATAGTGCTTTCCATCTTTGGTAGTAATTGCTAATCCATTACGTCCCGTCAGTGAGATTCTTTTTTCATTATTGAAAGTAATATTACCCCCACTCCACTGAGCTGCTTCTGAAGTACGAATGATTTCGCATTTTTTGACTTTACTCCATAGTATAGATTGTTTCTTACTATGAACAGGCGACATCTTATAGTTGATTTTATCCTCTGATATTGCCACTTTCAATTTTAGTCGAGTCAACCACCAAAGTGATACAGATGCCACTATAAACATTACCAATAAGAAAATTGAATTCGCATAATTCGCAGTCGGAGCTGATACATGTTTTAGTGCACTCAATAGAGACGTAAGACTAATAATAAATAGAGCTATTAAAATTATTCTATCACTAAATCGTTGTTTTTCTTTAAAAATTATCTTTGCCATAATCCGTTGTTTTTAAGCATTATTTTTCACAATTGAAAGAATCTTGCTGTTTTACTTTTCAAGATCCAATTCTATAAAGGTAGTAAATTTTAAATTAGTTTACATTAAATTAACACTGAATTAATATTAAAATAACTTTCCTTTAAAATTTATATTTCTTAATCTACCACATAGTATTGCCGAAATAAAAAAAGGAAGTAGTAAAATACTACTTCCTTTTTAAGAAACTATAGAGCATATGTGAGAAACATTAGTGCTTTCCATCCTCCGCTTTCGCTACTTCCATCACCTGCGGCGCTTTCCATTCTTCAAAACCAATTGGCGTACTTTCTGCTTTTCTTACCGCTGTGCCCGTTCGCCGCTTGTCCCAAATCAAGGCAAAAGTCATAATTAAAGACGTCCCGATAATGATAAAGAGTAAGATACCTGGTTCGAAGCCAGCCACCTGTACTTCCGCTGGAATCGCGTAAAACAACAAAACCGTAATCAACCCGCGTGGAGCAATAAACAACTGTGGTAAAATATCTTTACCCAATGAAACCCGAAAGATAACGTAGCGAATCGCGTAAATGGAAAGAATAATCAATAGACTTACAATCGCTACATTGACGCTTGCCAGCGAAGCTAGGGAGATGGTCAAACCAAAAATAACGAAGAAAAAGGTTCGGACAACAAAAGCTGTTTCTAAAGTGACGACATGCAAACCTTCATAAATATGGCTCGCTTTCTCGATGTGCAGCCAACGTGCCAATGCGCCACGAAAGAATAACTTCATATTAGCAATCACTAAACCGAAAATCAGGATGATAATCAGCGAAGATAAATGCAATTTCTTACCGACAGCATAAAGCAGCAATAGCACCGCGATAAGTAAAAATAGCTTCGCGTGGGTTTTAATATTTTGAAAAATCAAGATGATTAAATAACTCGCAACTAGGGATAAAACAATCGTTAGGACTAAGTTTCCAAAGAAACCCGCCACGCCACTAGAGTGCTCGGCTGCGTCAATTTGTCCCGTTAAAAAGTAGAATAACATGATCCCTGCAATATCCGAAAAGGTACTTTCGTAAATGTGAAATTCCTTTTTAGATTCACTCAAACCGACTACGCTGGGTATGATTATCGCAGAAGAAAGAATAGATAAAGGCGTCGCGTATAACCAAGCGGCAGACATGCTCATACCAGGGATAAACTGATGTAGAATCAACGCGGCTACGTAGGTCGAGGCAATCAATCCGACCAGCGCAATCACCAGTGCTTTGGCAATGGGTATGTACTTATCTCGATGCAGCTTCAGTTCTAATGCAGCTTCCAGCACAATCATAATCAAACCGACGATTCCCAGAATTTCTAAAATTGGAAAAAAGTCAATTTCGCCACCCCCCACAGCATCTAAACCAAATTTCAATACAATCCCCAGTACGATCAACATCAATACGGAAGGGATATTGGTTTTGCGAGACAATTCTCCAAAAAAGAAGGACAAAATAATGATGACCGAAGCTTCGATAATCAGATTATAGGACGTTAGAATTTCCATGCGAATTAAGTTGGTTGGAGCACAGACAAGAATGTCTGTGTAAAGTTTTTTATATAAGTGTCACAGACAAGAATGTCTGTGCTCCATGCGCTCTAAGTTAGCGAATATATTAATTATAGACCGCTTTCGCTAAAAACGGTCACTAAAAAATAGCGGATAAGTTTTTTCGCCACTATCCGTTCTAAGGTGCAAATAGTAAATTCCAGCCGTTTGGGGCGCGAGTTGCCACTGCATATTTTTTTGTTGTACAAAAGTCTCCACTGCGATCTTTCTGCCAATCGCATCAAACAATTCCAATATTACAAACTTCTGATTATCAGCAAATTGAAAATTGACAACTTGACTTGCCGCATCGTACCAAAACTTTAATTCTGATAATTCTAACCACTGTTCTGAACTGACAACGGAGTCACAACCACGTGAACCCAGCAATCCCGAACGGGTCGTATTGAGTACGCCCAACATCCACATTTTTTGATCGGGCGTAAACATCGCTAAACAATCATCATCGGTATAATCCATGAAATTCATGTACATATCTGGCGTACCGCAACTCGATTGGGAACTACTCGGACACTGCCCTAAATAAGATTGCGATTGCAACGGCGTATCGTCCATTCCGTCAAAATCATCAAAGGTACAACCTTCTTCTCGTCCCCAGATGTGTCGCAGACCGAGGTAATGACCGACTTCATGTACGAGCGATTTTCCGCCACTTCTCGCAGGATTGATCGTCGCCGTCTCGATTGTTCCGAAAGAACGATAGTTCATCCGAATGGCATCATTTTCTAAAGTCGCTTCTGCTGGAAAAGTGGCTTCACCATCGACGCTTGGCGCGAGATTAACTACATAGATATTTAGGTACTCGGCAGGATTCCAAAGTGGGCTGGCAGCAAATAATGCAGTACGATCGCTCACAATTGCGGGTTCAGCGATCCGAATGCGTTCAATGCCATTGGTTGGCTGATTGGTAGGCGTGCGTTGTGCTAGACAAAATTCGATTTCTGTGTCAGCAATTAAGTCCTGAAAAATAGTGGGAACGATAGCAAGATTTGCGGAATTACCCTGAAAAGAATTATTCAAAACGCTCAGTTGCGATGCTATTTGTTCATCCGAAATATTTTCCTCGTTTTCGTGCCAGACGATATGTATCACAATCGGAATAGTCGCTATGGATCTTTCCGCCACCATAGATCGATTATCAATCCATTGCCTAACCTCTTGCGTTATCACACGCTGGTTTTCTTGCACTTTTTCATCATCCATCAACTGCGTCAAGCAAGATGATTGGGCATTAGATAAAATAGGAAAACAGCAGAAAAGGAATAAAAATCGGTAGTAGGAAAGCATGAATGGGATAAAATGAGCGAGCTGTTTAATTACAATGATAGAATTAGTGAATGATAGAATGAATTAATTGCCCTTGAGAATCAAGATACAATGATCATTTAGTTGAATCATTAAATCTGTCATTGTAACCAGTAACCGTAGAAATTAACTTCTCGATTTGTAATTCTACGTTTACTAAACTTTTAAAGTTTAGTAAACGTAAAACGTAAACAGAAAATCAATCTTTTCAAGACACAACAGCTCAATATCAAATACTAACGACGGGATTGCAAAGCGCGGATTTGTGCTGCCTGAGCTTCTACCTGCTGCACCAATTCCGTAATTCGGCGATTCGCGGCATCTAGCCGTTGTTGTGTATTTCTTTGATTATAATTACTTGGTGTATTCGTCGTTCCGCGACCCGCTAGTTGCTCTTGTTGGGCAGATAACTTTTCATCATACTGTTGTTTTTCGTAGCCATAAGTTTGTACGACATCCTTGCTATGCCCAACTGCCTCATTGTAGCGCTGCAACAATTGTTGATAGCTATTATTCAAGCTGATATTGGTAGCAGTCAATTGCTCAATATCTCGATAAGTCATTTTTAAATCAGACTCTTGCTGACGCAATTTATCATATAAAGAACGATACTCGCCGCTGATCGAATCGGCAGATTCCGCTTCTTGCTCATAATATTCTTTTACTAGTCGTAATTCATCGTATTTTTTTTGTGAAATACAACCTCCAACAATCCAGATAACAGCAAAACCCAAAAGAATATTCAAATACGTGGCTCTCATAGTAAAACGTGGTTTAGAAAATGTGTAAAAGTGGTACAAGTAATAATTAAGTAACAGTTGACGGATAATAATCTAAGATCGAACCACTTTCAAGTGATTTCGAACAACTTTACCCGATTGCTATCACAAATTAATGAATTTTCGGCGGATTGTGCAAAGAATAGTGAATGCTTACGATTTATCTATCGCAAAATTTCTCCATTGCGCATCCAAATCGCTTGCTGCAAATCATTATTTGCCCGTGCCCCCAATGGTATAGAAATGGAGGTCGCCAATAATCCAGTTAAATACAAAGAAACACCTAATTCTTCTTGTCCATTAGGAAACGCCAAAAGTGCCCCTACTAACCCTCCAATACCGACCAATCGCAAAACGGAGGTGATTTTCTGGTTTCGTTGATAACGTTTAAAAACAACGGACGTCATTGGCAGATCGATAAATTCCTTTTCAATTCCTCCCCCAAACATTCCGATGGGAGAAGCAATTCCATTTTTGATGTAGCGTCCGCCTTTCAAATAAATCGACTCCATCTGATAAGTCTTATTTTGAAATTGCGCACTAGCAACCTGCCAACCAAGTCCCAAGAAAAATAATACTAAAACTGTTAATTTCATTAGCTTGATATTTTATGATAAAAAGGTAAAGTTGGTGATTTTCATTAAAATAATCACTTTTTGCACTAACGATTTAAGAACTCGTCTGTTTTTAAAAGATAAATTTTAACAAAATCAACTTTATGACGCATACATCAGATGTGGTGATCATCGGCGGTGGACTAACAGGTATCGCAGCAGCCTATTTATTAAGGAACAGTTCGCTTTCCATTACGATTTTAGAAGCCAGAACGTCTTTGGGAGGTCGCATCCGTACTATTTATGGTAAGGATGGAAAATCGGTAGAAATGGGTGCGACTTGGTTGGGCAAAAAGCATACGGCACTTGTTGATTTGTTAAAAGAATTGGGCATTGGGATTTTTCCGCAGACGATGGGCGAACGCGTCTGGTACGAAGCGATTTCTACCAGTCCGCCACAATTGGTTCAGCTACCGCCAAATGATGAACCGAGTTATCGGATTCAGGGTGGGTCAGCAAGTTTAATTCAAGCGCTTCAAAATCAAATTAAAAATGTTGATTTGCAGCTTGGTCAAAAGGTAGAATCGATTGAGAAAAACGAGGATAGTGTTTTAGTGAAAACGAATAACGCGACCTTCTCAGCGCACTACGTCATTTCTACTTTACCACCAAACTTACTCATAAATACCGTTAGCTTTCAGCCTAACTTACCTAATAGTTTAACCACTCTTGCACGCCAAACACACACGTGGATGGGCGAATCTATTAAGGTTGCTTTGACTTATCAAAAACCATTCTGGCGCGCAAAAAATAGCGGTAGCACCATTTTTAGTAATGTCGGTCCGATCCCAGAAATGTACGACCATTCCAACTATGATGATAATTTCTACGCCCTCAAAGGTTTTCTAAATGGAACGTATTTTTCGTTGACTAAAGAGGAGCGTTTAGCACTGATAATGAAGCAGTTAGAAAAATATTACGGTACGCAAGTTCATGATTATTTGGAATATGAAGAAGTCGTTTGGCGCAAAGAAGCATTTACTTTTACACCTTACGATCAGCACATTTTGCCTCACCAAAATAATGGTCATCCGCATTATCGACAGCCACTCTGGGGCGGACAATTATGGCTGGCGGGATCGGAAACTTCGGAACAATTTCCAGGATATATGGACGGAGCGGTACGAAGTGCAACACTCGTAGCGGAACAGATTTTAAATTAGGACTGTACAAAGTTTTTATTTGACGCTGATTCTCTATGATTTTTTCCGTAGCATTACGGAAAAAATCTGCGTTTATCTGCGTCAAAAACTGTGTCTTTTGCAAAACTTTGTACAAGCCTAATTTTAAATCAAATATAAATTCACGATGGCAATCCAATGCGCCTATCCCATCCTCTACGTTGCAGATATTTCAACCTTTTAACTTTATCAACTAATCAACTAATTTTCATGCGTAAAATCGACCACATCGTCTATTCCGTTCCTGATTTAGAAGCCGCTATCATCGATCTAGAAAAGCGGCTCGGCGTTCCCATTCAAAGCGGTGGACGACACTTGAATAAAGGCACAAAAAATGCCGTTTTGAACCTTGGTAATAGTTGCTATTTAGAAATTTTGGCAGCCGACGAGAGCAATACGGACATCGCTCCCCCGCGCTGGATGGGTGTTGATTTAATTGACCAAGCACAAATGACGCGCTGGTGTATCAAATCAGATGATTTAAATAAAGATGGGCAAATTTTACAAAATATAAATCCTGCTTTAGGACAACAATGGAATGGCGAACGCCAATTACAAAACGGTGATTTTCTACGTTGGAAAATGAATTTACCACTCGCTACTCCTGCGGTTGACGTGCTACCATTCATGTGTGATTGGTCCAATACTGCGGTACATCCGACGGAACAACTCGTGGAAAATTGTGAACTAATCGCCATGCGTTTTTATCACCCAAAACCTGAATCAATTCAACCGTATTTTAATGCGCTACAGGTGGAGATCAAAATTGCATACGCCAAGGAAGAACGCATCGAAGCCGATATTAAATGTCCAAATGGCATTATAACTATTTAATAATCAGAATATTACATCATTATTTTTTTATGAAACAAATTTTTACTTTCCTAACCTTTTTATTATTATTCACCGCTTGTAAAACGAATGACTTCACCGCTAATTTACCTAATAATCAAGCAGGTAAAGTTATTGAGAAAGCCATCAATGCACACGGCGGACAGCGTTATGAAACCGCAAGCTATCAGTTCGTTTTTCGCGATAAAACCTACACTTTTAAAAATAATGGCGTGGACTACGAATATACTTTGCAATACACGAAAGAAGGGAAGCAGATCTTCGACAAGATGAATAATGATGGCTTCACCCGAACAATCAACGGCAATCCTGCTCGTCTCACCGAAAAGCAGATTAGTAGCTATTCTAACGGACTTAATTCTGTCATTTACTTCGCTACGCTACCTCATAAACTGACTGACGCTGCCGTCAATCTCAAATATGCTGGAACAGAAATAGTAAAAGGAAAAACTTACGATCGTATCAATGTATTTTTTAATGAAGAAGGCGGCGGAAAAGATTACGATGACCAGTTTATATATTGGATCAACCAAACTACCAACACGGTGGATTATCTCGCTTACAATTATCAGGTCAATGGCGGCGGGGTACGTTTTCGCGAAGCGTATAATTCGCGCCGCATAAATGGTATCTTATTCCAAGATTATGGTAATTACAAAGCAGAAGTCGGTACACCTTTGACCGATTTGGCAGCGTTGTTTGCGAAAGGAGAATTGAAGAAGTTATCGGTGATTGCGACGGAGGAGGTGAAAGCGTTATAGTTTAGCTTTTAATGGTTCATTAGCAATTTTTGCCACGAATGCACGAATCGATTTTATTCGTTATAAAAATTCATGCATTTGTGGCTATAAGTAAGTTGTGTTTTTACAAAATATGTCAAAAAGCTCTTTTGATTTTTCTAATCCCACGTTGCCATTCCTGCTTCCCGACTCTCTGCACCCTCCACTTCCTGCAATGCGTCACCTAATTTTGCACGCATTTCATTGGCTAAAGTTTGCATTTTAGCTACTACTGCTGGCTGCTTTTTAGCAACGTTTTGCGTTTCAGAAATATCGTTTTCTAAATCGTATAATTCTACATCTTCTAGTTGCACAAAGTCATAATTAGTGGGCAAACCACCTTTACCACCTTCGCGCCCGCTCAACGTCCGATATTCATGTGGAAAGTACATTTTCCAGTTTTGATAACGCACAGCATGTAGTTCATTGACCCGATAATAATAAAAATAAGCCTCCTGCGGGCTTTCGGTTGTTTCGCCTGTCCAAATTGGCCAAACGCTTTTGCCATCAATTGTCTGCTTTGGCAATTCGCTGTTGGTAATTTCGGCGATAGTGGGCAAAATATCAATGTTCATCATAGGCGTAGCGATCGTTTCACCAGCAGGTAATTTATTAGGAAAACGTGCAATAAATGGCTCTCGCTGACCACCTTCCCAAGCCGTTCCTTTGCCTTCTCGGAATGGCAATGCTGAACCCGCATGATCGCCATACGCCAACCAAGGTCCATTATCAGAAGTAAAAATAACCAGCGTATTTTCGGTTAAACCATTACGTTCTAACGATTCCATAATCTGCCCGACCGACCAGTCAATTTCCATAATTACATCACCATATAAACCACGTTCTGACTTACCTTTAAATTTATCAGATACAAAAAGCGGGACATGTGGCTGTGGATGCGCGACGTAGAGAAAGAAAGGGTTCTCTTTATTTTTTTCAATAAAATCAACGCTACGTTCGGTAATCTGCGTGGTGAGTTGCGATTGGTCGGTGAGCGTATCAATAATGGTTTCATTTTCATACAATGGCAGTACATCGAAATTGAAAATCGGCCCCTGTTGCGGATGATAAGGCCACATATCATTAGAATATGGAATACCAAAATATTCATCAAAGCCTTGCTTAGTTGGCATAAAATCGGGATGATCACCCAAATGCCATTTACCATGAATTGCCGTCGCGTATCCTTGCGCCTTGAGCATTTCGGCAATCGTTGTTTCATCGGGATGCAAGCCTTTCTTACTTCTCGGCATAAATGCTTGATGCATTCCAATTCGATTAGGATAACAGCCCGTCAGCAATCCCGCCCGAGAAGCGGAGCAAACGGCTTGCGCCGCATAAAAACTAGTCGCTTTGATCCCTTCCGCCGCCAATTGATTCAAATGCGGCGTTTTAATATCGGGCGCACCAAAACATTCTACGTCTTGGTAGCCTTGATCATCGGTAAAGATGATAATGACATTGGGTGGAGGAGTTGGTTCAGGTTCTTTTTCGGTTTCACTAGTACAAGCAGTTAATCCGCTGAGTAAAATAATGGCTAAGAGTAATAAGTAGGATCGTGCTTTTATCATTTTTTCTGTGCTGTTTATTTTACATCTTATAATTCAAAGTCATCCACTTCGGTCACTGCCCCAGCAGGCAACTGGTCAAGTTGAATATTGCCAATTCGAATCCGAATCAAACGTAGCGTAGGAAACCCAACCGCAGCGGTCATTTTCCGAACTTGCCTGAATTTTCCCTCTCTAATCGTGATTGACACCCAACTAGTGGGGCCGTGTCTTTCATCTCTAATCTTTTTAACACGTGGGCTAAAAATAGGTGCTGGATGTAAGATATGAACTTCGCTGGGCAAGGTGATGTATTTCTGCTTATTTCTTCCAATTGCTACGCCCTTGCGCAATTGCTCCACCGCTGCGTCGGTAATTACTCCATCTAGCTGAACATAGTATTCTTTTTCCACTTTTTGGCTGCGGACATGGTCACTGACTTGTCCATCGGTTGTGAGCAGCAGCAATCCTTCGGAGTTTTCATCTAAGCGACCAATTGCCATCGTTCCTGCTGGAAACTCAGAGAGTGTTCCCAGTAGTTTTTTGTTCTTCCGTTTAGTCTGATTATTGATAAACTGTGAAAGGTAACCAAATGGTTTGTGGAGAATAAAGTGGCGATGCTTAGGCATTATTTTAAAATTTCATCCGCTTAGGTTTGATTGAGTCGTTTGACTGATTCTTGTGCTCAAATATAGGATTATTTATATGGAAATTTCAGTTACAATTCATGGCGACCAATTCCCTTTGCCCAACCTAAACGCTTGCATCCGAATTTCATCCAGTGGTGTCATTTGATAACCCAATAAAACGTGTTTCAAATCGTGACTTTCAAAGTGAGGGACGAGGTTTAAATGGTTCTTTTTCAGACAATCTGCAACTGCTTTGCTGAGTGTGCCTGCTGATAAAAGTTTTAATTGTTTTGCTTTTTCGAGGAGGTGCTCGGTAGTCTGCGCAAGTACCGTTATCCCGAGAACAACAAGGATTTTGGTATCTCACGTCTCGTGGACATGCATCCCTATGGCAGTCGAAGCGAAGGCGATCTTACCCTTTCGGTAGTAACACCGCTTTCAGA
>JBGCES010000604.1:0-2974 GCA_045106545.1 Saprospiraceae bacterium | reverse complement strand
TATGTTTTTTACCACTTGGAATTGTACTATTCGATTATTTAGAAAATTTCAACACCCTGCAAATGCTAGCTCAATTTCCAAGTATTACGGAAGAAATGGCTAATCGTGGCTCGTTATTTACGAGTACGAAATGGGGGTTTGCAGCAGCTAGTTTTTTATTTTTAGGAATTGGTTTAGTCGTTCATTTAGCACAACGATTTCAAAAGAATTAGGAACGATTTCAAACCATTTCAAACAACTTTCACACCTCACTTGGCTTCACGCCAAACCTTTTCTGATACACTTTCGTAAAATACCCTGCGTCCGCAAATCCGATGGCATAACTCACTTCTGCGACCGTTCCTAATTGTTTTGTTTCTAATAATTGCCGCGCTCGTTGCAAGCGAATTTCTTTAATAAAATTATTGGGCGAAAGCCCCGTTAATCGTTTGGTGATGCGTTCCAATTGGCGTTGACTGTAATTGATGGAAGCGGCAAGTTCGGCGGTTTTGAAATTGGATTGGCGGAGGTTATCGACTACCGTTTGCTCCAATTGTTTTATCAATTGCTCGTCTTGACTTTCAATTACTTCTTCCGCAATTATTTCCGTTTCGCGTACTTTTTTGTTGGTTAACAAATTTTCTAAACGCGCTAGTAACTCGTTGATACTGAATGGTTTGGTCAAATAATCATCTACACCTAATTGAAATCCACGCAACTTATCCGCTTCCAAAGCGCGCGCGGTCAACATCAAAACGGGCGTACGGCGCTGTAATTCACGGCGGCGTAATTCGCTTAAAAATTCAAAGCCATCCAGCTGCGGCATCATTACATCCGAAGTGATTAAATCAAACTGCTGTTCGGTCGTTTTCTCTAACGCCATTTTTCCATTTGCAGCTATGGTACAATTGTAAAACGGACTTAACTTTCTCACTAGAAAAGCACTCATTTCTGGTTGATCTTCGACAATTAAAACCTTCGCTTTCTGCGCATTTAATAATTGTGGTTGATAGGCGACGGTTGATGCTTCAATTGTATTGGGCGCGAATTCTGGTGGCGGAAGTAGCGTAGGCGTAGGAATAACGCGCAAAGGCAGTTGTAAGCTAAAAGTGCTGCCTTTTTTCAATTGACTCTTCACTTTTAAACTGCCGCCCATGAATGCACTCAATTCCTTCGCCAAGGCTAAACCAATGCCCGTTCCGCCCCGCATGACTTCCCCACTTTGATAATAACGGTCAAAAATATGTGGGAGATCTTCCGTTGCGATTCCCGTTCCATTATCGACTACTTTTATTTCAAATATTCGTTCGTTTACTTGCGTTAAAATCAGTGCAACTTCGCCTTCTTCATCGACATATTTGATGGCATTAGAAATTAGATTATTTAAAATTTTACTCAATTTATCTAGGTCTAATTTTACCCAAAGATCTTCGTCAATTTCGGATTGGAAATTCAATTTGATTTCCTGCAATTTGGCGAGCGATTCATAAGCAAAAAAGATGCGTTTAATGGTCACAACTAATTGATTATCAGAAAAATGTAAATCTAGTTTGTCGCTTTCTAATTTGGATAAATCCAAAATTTCATTGACCAATTGCAGTAGGTTTTTTCCACTCTGATGAGCTAGTTCTAAATCACGCCGTACTAGCTGATTTTTTTCACGCGCCATGGCATTTTCTAAAGGCGCAATGATTAAAGTCAGCGGCGTACGTAATTCGTGTGAAACGTTGGCAAAGAACGTAGATTTGGTGGTGTCGAGTGCGCGTAATTTTTCATTGACATTACGGCGCTGACGGGCGAGACGGAAGGCGAGGAAGGCAATTCCCGCAAGTGATAAACCAATAATTCCACTGATGAGTAAGCGATTATTTTGCTGTTCTAATTGAGTATCTTGTATCGCTAATTGCGCCTCTTTTTCTTTAACTTGATACTGCGTTTCTAACTCTTGAATCTGTTGAATTCGTTCTTTTTGTTGCACCGAATCCTGAATTGCATCATGCTTTTTACGAAAATTATAAGCTGCATCAAATTCATTAGCCGCTGCATATCCATCTTCTAATAATTTGAAAATACTCTGCTCATCCACTGGCGTCTGTGGATGCAATTCAAGTAATTTCTCTGCTTCTTTTAGTAATGTTAATCCCGCCTTTTTTTGACCTGAACGGATATAATTATCACCCAATTCTGCCAATGAATATAACAACTGCTGCGGAACGGAAATCGCTCTAAAGTCATCAACGGAAGCGATTAAATAGGGCAACGCTTGTTGATATTCGCCTTTGTTTTTTAAAACTTTGCCGATAAAGCGATTGGAGAAACCAATTTCGTAAGGATTACCGATTTTTTGCCAAATCACTAAGGATTGGAGCGCGTAATTCAGTGCAGTATCTTGTTTGCCTAGTTCGGAACTAGCAGCGGTTAGGATTTTATAACTGTAAGCGAGATAAGTCGAATTCTCAGATTTTTGCGCATATTCCAATCCTTTTAGACCATAAAACTCCGTCTTTTCGTAGTCTTCAATACCTAAATAATTGATGCCTATATTCAACGCCGCTGCCGTCGCGCTTTCCCAATCTTCTAAGCCCACCAAACTATCAATAGCTATCAAATCATATTCATTCGCAACTTCAATATGACCTTGCTGAAAATGAAAAGCAGCACGATCAAGGTAGATATTGGCTAAATATTTTTCAGAATCTTGGAGGTTTTTTGCGATGGTTTCTGCTCGATTTAAATAAGAAAAGGCTAATTCGTTTTGCTGTAATTCCTTTTTAGCGGAAGCGGCATTCTGATAAATTTTAAGTAAAAATAGCGGACGCGATAATGAGCGCTCTACTTCCAGAGCAATCTGCAATAAAGAATCTGCTGCTGTAAATCGACCAATTTGTATAAAATGAATGCCTTGCTGCAAATAAGCTTCGCTGATTTTTTCCGCTGCTTCCAATTGTTCCGCCAACTCGCTGGCTTGGTTTAAATAGAACGTCGCAGAATCGGC
>JBGCES010000603.1:0-6173 GCA_045106545.1 Saprospiraceae bacterium | reverse complement strand
CCGAAGTATTTCGGAGGCAAAAAACGTAGACATAGCTTGCTATGGCGAGGCTTTTTAACGCAGTATTAGGGCAAAAGAACATAAGCTAGATGCGGAAGTTATTATTTGACCGTTACTTAGGATTACCGAAATGATTAACTTTTGAACAAAAAATCTAATATTCATGCGTTTTAATGCCTTTTCATATTTACTTATATTGCTATTTTTTGCTGCTTGTCAAGCGGATACGCCTGACTCAACGACTACTCAACAGGCAGTAACGACTTACGATGCTACAGCACCTAAAGTCACTTTTGTTTGTGAACAAATATCTTTCGATGAAGCCCTCCCAGAATCTGCGCTTTACGTGAACGTGAAGGATAGCAAAATCAAATTGACTAATATCCCAGTTTGTGAAACCATTAGTCGTTCAGATTATGCGCAACATAATATTCCTACCGAAGCTACTGCTGCGGCAGGTGGTTTTTATGCGGGATTAGGCGAGTATTTTTATGCAATTGTAAACAATGAAAAAATTGATATTATCGCTGGTTACATGGATGAAAGGCAAACTGATGATGACTTTCACTATGACCGCATGGCGAGTGTAAAAGATGGGAAAGTGACTTTCAAAGGCATGGAGAGCAAGCCCGACTTGACTGGTTTATACACCTTGGGTGGACACCATAATTCTTACGTGCTTTTTTTAGGCATGCAAAACGATACGCTACAGGCACAGTATGCCGAAATCGAAGGTATGCTACCGCCCGCTGAGGAGATAAGTCAGTATATGTCAGGTTTTAATTTAAAACCCATTGATTTTGATGTAGATATGAATAATTTGACGTTTACGTCGGATTTAGGATATGGCAAATTTGAACGTATTCCTACACATGTTTTAGTTACGTTTGAAGAAAAAGAAAACCCCATGACGGGTGAGGCGTTGACGTTGAATAAGATGTAAATGGAGTAGTTGGTAGATTGTCGTTGCAATCCGTTCGTAGTGAGCGACTTATGTTGTTTATTAGTTTTGATGACAATAAAAATGTGACGAACTAATTATCAGTACCTATTCATTCAGCTCTAACGAAAAATATTAATCACTTCTGGAAATAAAATCACTATCGTCAAGAAAATAACCTGAATGATAATAAAGGGAATGATCCCGCGATAGAGATGTCCCGTGGTAATGGTCGGTGGTGCGACTCCTTTCAGGTAAAAAAGTGAAAACCCAAAAGGTGGCGAAAGAAAAGACGTTTGTAGATTTAACGCTAGCAAGATTCCAATCCAAACTAAGTCGATTTCCATCGCGGTAAAAATTGGCGCTACTACCGGAACGATAATAAAGATAATTTCAATAAAATCGATAAAAAAGCCAGCCACAAAGACCACAAGCATCACCAATGCTAAAAAGACCATGGGTGACAAATCCGCAGCTTCAATAAGTTCAATTAAATAACGGTCGCCGCCCATTTCGCGGAAAGCGAAAGTAAAGGTAGTCGCTCCCAACAGAATAATAAAAACCATGCAGGTCAAGTGCGTGGTTTCGCGCATGACAGATTTTAAAACATCCAGTGAAAATTTGCCCTGAATGATGGTTAAAATAGTCGCACCGAACGCACCCACGGCAGCAGCTTCCGTCGGTGAGGCAATACCTGCAAAAATAGAACCCAGCACTGCAATAATTAAGGTAAACGGTAATACAAATGCCTTAATGACTTTGCCTAGAAAATTTTCTTTCCGAAAAGCAGCAATCTCTTCATCGGGCATGGCAGGCGCAAGTTGTGGATTTAAATAAGCAAAAATGGCAATGTAAATCACATATATAACGACTAGTAAAACCCCTGGTAATAATGCCGCTGCAAATAATTCACCCACCGATACATTCAATACACTACCCAATAAAACAAGTACAATCGAAGGCGGAATAATCTGTCCTAATGTACCCGATGATGCAATAGTTCCGGTGGCAAGTTCAGGTTGATAACCTCGCTTTAGCATGGTCGGCAGACTGATTAAGCCCATGGTTATTACCGTTGCGCCGACGATCCCCGTAGAAGCGGCTAAGAGTGCGCCGACAATGACTACCGACATCGCCAAGCCACCGCGTACTTTACCAAATAACATCGCCATGGTCTCTAATAGACTCTCTGCCAGTCCCGATTTTTCGAGCATAATACCCATAAAAATAAATAAGGGTACGGCAATCAGCACGTAATTGGACATCACGCCCATAATGCGCGGCGGTAGTGCCGAAAAACTGGCAGGTTCGAGAAAAACCAGTGCATAGATCATCGAAATACCGCCCAGTGTAAAGGCAACGGGGTAGCCGTAGAGGATTAGGATGAAAATGCTGATGAAAAGAATAATGGCGATGAGTTCCATGTGAAAGGTAGTATGAAAATTAGCTTGAAGGTGGTTCAGTTTGAAAGTTGTTCTCGCTCGCGCCTCGTCTCCGACAGGTGCGTAGAAGTACTATTCTTTTTTCAAAACAAAATACGAATCTATCGCGGACGCAATCGCTTGTAATAAAAGTAAGGTCAATCCAATTGTCACCGAAAATTTAATTAAGTAACGCGCAGGTAATCCACCTGGATCGGGAGAACCTTCGCCTATGAGATACGAAGTATGTGCATATTGGAAAGTAAAATAAATGAGGACAGTACACCAAGGGATTAAGAAAACGATGGCACCGATTAGATTAATCCATGCCTGCTCGCGTTTGGAAAAACGGTCGTAGAAAAGATCAACTCGTACGTGTCGATCGTGCTTTAAAGCATAGCCCGCTCCGAGCAAAAAGATAAGAGCAAACAAGTGCCATTCTAATTCAATGATCCACGCTTTGGTGTTATTAAATAAATAGCGCAAGGTCACATCGGTACACATGATCACGACCAGAACGGCAGTCAGCCACGCTACGCTGCGCCCTACCCATTCGTTGAGTCCGTGGATTATGGTAGCTATCTTATATAAAAATTGGTTCATGTTTTGCTTATTTTTCTACGCTGTTCCAAGTTGCGTTAAAATTACAATTTTTAATGTTGATTAAGAACCTCGATAAAACAACTCCATCTTTTCAATGGATTATTTTACTTTTGCAACGAACTTTAGAATAGTCGTTTAGTAATACTTAAGTAATCCATTTCTTATCCAAAATCAATTTAAAAAAAATATATAATGTTAAAATATTTCCCCCTTTTATTATTGTTCTTTTGCTGGAGTTGTGGAGGTGATACTGCTTCAAAAGGTGCTGATGATCAAGTCGATATGCCTACTTCAAATACCACAACTAGTACTAAGGCAGCTACCGAGCGAATCGAAAGTCCTGAACAAATGCAAGTGATAGCAAAACATATTATGGATACCCAGAAACGGATTTTTAATATGGAAAAAGAGCAAAGTTTGTCCTATACGATTGGCGATAATGTTTTTAATTATGAACTATATCGGGAAGAAAATGGAGATACGTTAGCCATAGTTAATAATGGGTCGCTGGGAAAATATAGGGAATTAGATCGGTATATTATTTATCAGAATAACCGCCCCACTGGGATGTTAGTAGATCGCTTGCAGCGCGATGCGACCCAGCAAATGTTTTCGCAAATTATGACTTTTTATAATAGTAAGGGCACATTACAACCTACGGCAATGGTACGTAATGAGCAGCGCAAGGCGGATATGTTAGCTAAGCAATTTATTCCAAAAGACATAGCAGAAGTCCATAACGTCTATAAGTTTGTAGATGAATTCAAGCAAGGGATGGAACATCGAGATAATTTTACCCTCTATTTTGATGAATTCCTTACTGAAGAAGGACGTAGTTTTTTACGTTTCAAAGCGGCATTAGAACCCAGTGATACTCGCTACTATGTTACTGCTGTACGATTGCCCGAAAATTTTCAGGATGATGCGACTTTAGCGCGCATTGAAAAAAATGCAGCCTTGTATAAAGACAAAAAAGTACAGCTAAAGTGGGAAACGATTAAAACTAAAAGTGGACAACGAATTCCACAGTGGGTAAGTGGAACGTTTGAATAAAAAAGTCTAGCCACCAATCATCACCGTAGGATCGCCCACTACAATCGAACCACCATGGGCACACAAATCGCCCATGCGCGCCGCTGGTACTCCACCGATCATGACGGTCGCCGAACCTTTAACAATAGAATCAGGTGGACCAACACAAGTCGCCAGATCACCAACTCTGGCGGCTGGCATTCCACCAATCAAGACAGTTGGTTCGCCTGGACCTATGATCGGACCACCCACGTGGGGGACGACTCCAGTTACCATCGGACAAGTGTGCATATCGGTAATACGTGCTGCTGGTGGCATAGTAAATATGATTTTTTTGTAACTATTCAGAAGTCAGACCGTCCCGAAATACTTCGGGACTGACAGAGGACAGAAAACAGACGATTAGGGGATAGAAATAACAGTTTTTGTTAAAAAATAATGCCCTTATCTGTCCTCTGTCAATGAAATGGTCTGTTTTCTGTCCTCTAGTAAATAGTTACAATTTTTTATAGAAATGATGTAAAAAATAGAGTTGTCAAGTGCTTGATCTTGATAAACTCTAATCGCTAATTTATGCGTACCAATGCTCCTTTGATAGTCGTAATTCCGCTGGCAGATAATTCTGCTCCTGCATTACCATTAGCTTTTAAAGTCGCTTTGGCGGCGAGGTCAATATTAAGACCTTTTTCCGTTAGATTTCCTTCTGCATCTAAAAGAATATTCTTATTACTTTCTATCCTGATGCCGTTTTGATCTAGAATGATTTTATTACCATTTTGATCGGCTAGTATCAGATTTCTATGCTCGTCATTCAGTATAATTTCATTACCTGCGGACGTTTTTAGATGAATGATTTTTTTATCTTCTTCATCTGAATTAGTTTCAGTAGTAAGTGACTGGCTACTATGGACTATGCCTAAGACTATCGCCTGACGGGGGTCGGCATTAATAAAACCTACAATAACTTCATCATCAACTTTGGGTTGGAAAGATTCATTTCGTTTTTTACTTGCGTCTAAATAGACTAGTCGTGCCCAAATGCCATCGTCTTTTTCATCAGTCGTTGGCAATTTGATTTTGATTCTATCTTCACCTGCTGGATCATCTTCCAACTGGACTACCATACCAAATTGTAGTCCTGCAATAGCAGGGATTAATGGAGTGCTAAGTAGTAAATTTTTCTCCGTTCTCCGTTCAAGCCACTTCGCATCTAATCCTAATTCCGCCTCGGTCAACCAGTCACCTTTAGCTATTTTATGATGAACGGCTGAGACGTATGCTTTTCCATTAAATCGACTTCCCAAGCCTTTTAATTCTATAACCGTATTGGGTTTTACATTGGCGATGCCTTGAAATTTTACTCGCCCCTGAATTTTTGCGAGTCTTTGGCGAAGTAATTTTGCATCCGCCCACGCTTTTAATTCATCTTCGGAAAGATCGCCTCCATGACGCATTTCGTAAACGGGCGATTTGATACTACTGGATAGCTTCTTTGCACTAAGATTTCCCCAATCATTCGTATTGGGTTCAGACGCTTTCACCTTTATACTCTTATGATTGGCGGCATCCCAAGCGAGCGCGGTTACGCCTTTCGGCTGAAGCGTAGCATCTATTTTTGCGTCAAATTCTAATATCGAATCACCATAGGTTAGGGTTAAAATAGAAGATTGCGATACATCAGGTGGCTGCACACTAAATTTGCCATCATCAGCAACGCCAATCATGCCATTTACATCCGCTCGGTTGAGGATGAAATCCCAATCTGAAACATCATATTGAGTAAGTTTTTGGTGGACAACATTGCTACTATTGATTTCTCTAGTTATCGGATATTCACTTAATATATTTTGGATAACTTGACTATCGGACAGCTCCGCAAAATTGCGACACTGACGAGTCAATGTGGTGCTGAAAATTGCGTCTTTGCATTCGATCTGTAGCTGAGATCCATGTGAGTTGATACTGATGCTATGAGCCGTAATGATGCCTTTAAAGACAACTGCTTGTCGATTATCATATCCGATTGAGATTTCTATATCAGCGCCAGGAAGGAATAGGTTTTGATTACTTAATTTAAAATCTCCTGTCGCAGGATCTCCATCTATAAACACCAACGTTGCAGTTGGAATTTGATTGACAGCCTTAGTCACTTCGATTGATAATGTTTGAATGGAATC
>JBGCES010000602.1:0-39802 GCA_045106545.1 Saprospiraceae bacterium | reverse complement strand
TGATCAGGAGGTGATTACTACGATTCCTAACGTATCTTACTTTGCTAAAGAGAAAAAGAAAGAAAAATACATCGTTAATACGCCTTCTGAATTGCCCGATCCGACGCGCTTGGAATTTGTAGAAGAGCCATTTATCGTTGCGCAAATCATTACGAAGCCCGAATACATTGGGACGATTATGAGTTTGTGTATGGATAAGCGCGGAATTTTGACGAAGCAATATTATTTGACGGAAGATCGGGTAGAATTGACTTTTGAGTTACCGTTGGCGGAAATTGTATTTGATTTTTATGACCGGTTGAAATCTATTTCCCGTGGATATGCTTCGTTCGATTATTCACCACTAGATTATCGTCAATCGGATTTGGTCAAAATGGATATTCTACTAAACGGAGATTCCGTAGATGCGCTTTCTGCATTGGTACACCGCGATAAAGCTGCGGCTTTTGGTCGGCAGATTTGTAAGAAATTACGTGAATTATTGCCACGTCAACAATTCGTGATTGCGATTCAAGCTGCCATTGGTGCGAAAATCATTGCGCGGGAAACTATTTCAGCCTTGCGTAAAGATGTAACCGCAAAATGTTACGGTGGTGATATTTCGCGGAAGCGGAAACTACTGGAAAAGCAGAAGAAAGGAAAGAAAAAAATGCGTCAAATTGGTAATGTAGAAGTACCACAGAAGGCATTTTTGGAGGTGTTGAAATTGGATTAAGTACCATCGAAAAATAACTTCTCAATTTTTCAAATGATTGATTTTCAAATGAATAAATTTTTATTTAAAAATCTATCAATTGAAAAATTCAAAAGGGGAAGTTTTTTTTGATCAATATTTTGCCAGAAGACAGATCGCTGCGTTGAGAGAGGAGAGATGCAGAGCGGTTATTATATTGAAAAAGGGAAGTAGCGTAATTGCTACCTCCCTTTTTTGGTTTTGGCTAGGGTGGAGCTTTCCGCTCCGTCCTAGCTTTTGTCGATAACTCGATCTTCTTACCTTACTTTTTCAACATCTTTACCGTTTTCACGCGCTCGCCATCGGTCAATTGCAAGTGGTAAATACCTGCTGCTAAGTCGGTCGTATTCACTTCTAATTGGTGATCACCTGCTGCTACGTTAGCGGTTTGATTTTGTACCAATTGTCCATTCGTATTGAAAATATTCAATTGTAACTCGCTACGTTCTGCCGTAGAAATTTGCACATTAGCAATATCCTGTACTGGATTTGGGCTGATTTGTACTTGAACAGGTAAAGCCTCAACACCAAAAACTGAACTCACCATTGGTGCTACGCTCAAACTACTATTTGCTGCGCCATCTCCGCCAGAACCATTTCCGTCATTTGCTGCAATACCTGCAGAATAGAATGTAATTGCTCCTGCTGCATCTGCTGGGGCGGTCCACTCGATTTCAAAAGCATTGGTATTCTGCGCCCCTTGGTGTTCCCAATAGCTATTCCCATTACCCAAAGTAGTAATTTGCTGACCGCTCACTGGTGTACCAAAACTACCTGTATTAGCATCACTTTCATCCAGCGCTACTGCTTGAAAACCGTACTCAGCGGGAGAACCTGATGCGTTAATCGTAACGGCTAAAGTATAAGTCTCACCAGGTACATAATTTTCAACGGGTGTTCCGTCAGCCAATAATTGAATGTCTAAGGTCGGCGAAAACTGTCCATCATCATGGCAAAAACTGTTGCCACAAAAACCATCAGCTGCTGGACCATTAGTGCGATCCGCATTTTGAACAGCACCAGCGCCACCTGTATTACCAAGTCCTAAGAATAGAGCTGTGGCTAAACCAAAAAATGTGTAAATAAATTTAAATTTCATAAATCGAAAGGATTAGGTTTTAGAAAAAAGAACGTTTAAAAGGGATGAAAAAAATAAACGCTACAGTTAAAATTTTGTAACGTTTATTTTTATCATTCCTAATAAGAACGATTTTAACCGTAAAATGATGTATCAATATTTGACTGTTGACAGACAAATAATTAACTGTTGACCTGTTCTCTACTTATAAAAGTATTTTAAATTATCCAATTTTATGGTTTTAAATGATTGATAATCAATAATTTAAGCTGATTGCCTAGCTTTGATTTCATTAAAAGCTACATAGCCATCTTTCATACGGCTGATTACCTTTTGTTGACCTAATATTTCAGCTATTGCAAAGATAGAAGGACCTTTTAACGTCCCGCTCAATGCTACCCGCATAATCGGTAACACATCGCCAAACTTCAAACCGGTCTCTTCCATGAAGGCTTTTACCGCCGTTTCGATATTTGCTTCGGTAAAATCTTTGATGTCATTCAAGACAAACAATAAGCGATCAAATTGCGCTTGGCGATCTGGTTTCCAACGTTTACGAATGGTCTTTTCGTCGTACGCTTTTACCTCTTCGAAAATATAATAACCCACTTCTGGTAAGTCTGTTAAAAAGGTAACGCGCTCTTTAAACATGCCGCAATAATCCGCCAATTCCGCATCGCTTACTTCATAACCTTTTACATCCATCGCAGGGCGAATCATATTTGCTAATTCGTCATTTGGCGTAGCAATAATATACTGTTGATTGAACCATTTCGCTTTATCAAAATCGAAACGCGCGCCTGATTTACCAATTTTTTCTACACTAAAGGCTTCCGTCAATTCCTCCATCGAAAACATTTCCTGCTCCGTTCCTGGATTCCAACCTAAGAAAGCAAGGAAGTTATTCACTGCCGCTGGTAGAAAGCCAAAATTTCTAAAGCCATCAAACGAATCTGCTTCCGTTTCGCCTTTCCACGACAGTGGGAAAACGGGAATACCTAATTTCGCGCCATCGCGTTTGCTCAATTTACCTTTGCCGTTAGGTTTTAAAATCAATGGCAAATGCGCAAACTGCGGCATCGTTGCTTCCCAGCCAAAAGCGCGATATAATAAAACATGATGCGCTGTACTAGGCAACCACTCTTCTCCGCGAATCACGTGCGTGATTTCCATCAAATGATCATCCACGATATTTGCCATGTGGTAAGTCGGCATACCGTCCGTTTTCAACAGCACTTTGTCATCCAATTCATTCGATTGAAAAACGACTTCGCCGCGCACTAAATCTTGAATTTTTACTTCCTCGTCTTGTGGCACTTTCAAACGAATTACATAAGGCGTATTCGCATCCAGCAAGGTCTTAACCTCTGCTGCCGACAGCGACTCGCTATTCCGCATTTGTGAACGCATTGCCGCATCATATTTAAAGGTATGATTGCCATTTGCTTTTTCTGCTTCGCGTTTCGCCGTCAACTCTTCGGGCGTATCAAAGGCATAATATGCTTTGCCATTATTAATCAACTGCTGCGCGTACTTGCCATACAAATCTTTGCGCTCCGATTGGCGATAAGGGCCAAAATCGCCACCAATACCTGGACCTTCATCGGGTGTTAAGCCACACCAATTCAGGGCTTCCAAAATGTAATCTTCTGCGCCTGGCACGTAACGCGTTTGATCGGTATCTTCAATCCGTAAGATAAAAGTACCACCATGTTTTTTGGCTAATAAATAATTGTACAAGGCAGTACGTACGCCGCCGATATGTAATGCGCCCGTTGGACTAGGCGCAAATCTGAGTCTGATATTTTGCATTTAAATTTGTTTTGGTTGGTTAACGGGTGGGGTGAAGATTTGGTTCGGCGAAGGTAAGTTTTTTGTGAATACCACTGCGCTACTCCTTCAATTACTTCAGGAAATTTTCTAATAAAATATAGGTTGTCGCTTTTCCTTTTCCAATCCGCTTGAGGTATTTATTATCAACTAAATATTTCAAGTCCTTTCTAGGCGTGTGCGATGTATAATCAGAAAGAGCAACGATCAAATCTTTGCTTTTGATGGGTTCATTATTCTTAATAAAAGTGACCACCTTTTTCTGTCACTCGTTAAGTATTGGCCGAAAAATAAATTTACACTTTGATTTTTTCAATTGATGATTTTATTGAATAAAAACCATTCATTCAGCAAAATCACCATTTGAAAAAATGTAAATTTATTTTCTCGGCATTTCTAAGATAACTTTTTTTATTTTTTATTTGCTCGTAACGATATCCTAATTTTTTAATGGAAAGTTCCTGATTGTAACGGATTACTGTGAATAAAAAAAACGGCGGTACATCAGATTTAATGCTATGAATAAAAACTAATTGGGCAATGAGGACAAAACATATCCTTAATCAAATAATATTCTTCAATTCCCCTCACCAACACCTCCAAATATTATTTCTCATCTATTTATCTCCACCCATTTTTCTACTTTAAACACCCATTTTTCTTACCTGCTAAAATTCCTGTGCGAAAATTTAACTGATTATCAAGCAGTTACAAAATATTTCTTTCGTGTTTTTTTTAAAAAACCTTGTCTGACGTTAAAAGTTATTCTATCTTTGCACTCGCAAAAAATGGCGGGGTAATTAGTTGATTAGTTGATAGGGTTGATTAAGTTAATTAATCTCTTGATTATCAAAGCTTTTTTGCAATAAGCGCAAAGTGTAGATAATGAACCAAGGTGTAAGTTTTACATTTTACATTTTACATTTTGACTTTTAAATTAAATTCATTTTTCACATAAAATTTTACTAGCGTGAATACTTTATCGTATAAAACAAAGTCGGCTAAGAAAGAAGAGGTCGCACGCAAGTGGTACGTAGTAGATGCAGAAGGGGAAGTCGTTGGTCGTCTTTGCTCACGTATCGCACACGTATTACGTGGCAAGCACCAAGCTTCTTATACACCACACGTCGATACCGGAGATTTCGTTATCGTTGTGAATGCGGAGAAAATCCGTTTTACGGGCAACAAAACAGCACAGAAAGAATACATCCGCTACTCTGGTTACCCAGGTGGTCAAAAACGTGCAACTGCACAGGATTTATTTGACAAGAAGCCTATCGCAATTGTAGAAAATGCAGTACGTGGTATGTTGCCAAAAGGACCTCTAGGTCGTCAAATGTTCAAGAAATTGTTCGTTTACGAAGGTGGAGAACACCCACACAAGGCACAGAAGCCTGCAAAATTTGAATTTTAAAAAAAAGAGGTCAGAAGTCAGACCGCTACGCTGACAGAGGACAGATAGATTAACTTTAATAGTCTGTCCTCTGTCAATAAAATGGTCTGTTATCTGTCTTCTCCAAAAATAAATTATCATGGAAATGATTAATGCAGTTGGTCGGAGAAAACGTTCTATCGCTCGTGTTTATCTAACACAAGGCGAAGGCAACATTACCGTAAATGGTAAGCCATTCAAAGAATACTTTCCGCAAACCCATATTCAAGGCTCTGTTACCGATCCATTAACGACGGTAGATGCAGCTACTATTTATGACGTAAAAGTAAACGTTTACGGCGGTGGCTTTAAAGGTCAAGCACAAGCAACACGCATGGCGATTGCTCGCGCATTGGTTAAACTAAACGAAGATTTCCGCAAGCCATTGAAAGTGAAGAAATTTCTTACGCGTGATGCTCGCGTGGTGGAACGTAAAAAATACGGTAAGCCTAAGGCACGTAAGAGCTTCCAGTTCTCGAAACGTTAAGATTGGGAAGAGGGAGCAGAGAAGAGAGAACAGAGAAACAATTGTGGCAATTACTACAGATGTCTTTCTCTCCTCTCTCAACAAAGTGGTCTCTCGTCTCTGTTCTAAAACCACATTTAATAACTTTTACAACTCTAATATAAAATGGCTAAACCTACTTATAAAGAACTCCTCGATGCGGGCGTTCACTTTGGTCACTTAAAGAAAAAATGGAATCCTAAAATGTCTCCTTATATCTTCATGGAGCGCAAAGGAATCCACATTATTGATTTGAATCGCACTTTGGATAGCATGGATCGCGCAGCGAATGCTTTAAAGCAAATTGCACGTTCAGGTCGTAAAATTTTGTTCGTTGCTACGAAGAAGCAAGCGCGTGAAATCGTATCAGAAGCAGCACGTTCAGTAGAAATGCCTTTCGTAACTGACCGTTGGTTGGGAGGTATGATGACTAACTTCGCTACTATTCGTCGTTCGGTTAAGAAAATGAACACGATTGATAAAATGTTAGCGGATGAGACCGTGACTACCATTACGAAAAAAGAACGTTTGACTTTGACGCGCGAGCGTAATAAGTTGGAGCGTGTTTTGGGCGGTATCGCTAACTTGAACCGCATCCCTGCGGCGATTTTTATCGTTGATATTCACCACGAACATATCGCAGTGAGCGAGGCGCACAAATTGGGCATGCGTACTTTCGGTATCGTTGATACGAACTCTGATCCAAATCAAGTAGATTACCCAATTCCAGCTAATGATGATGCTTCTAAATCGGTACAAATTATTACCGATTATATGGTAGAAGCAGTTCGCGAAGGCTTGGAAGAGCGTAGAAAAAATAAAACGCAGAAGCAGTCTGCGTAATTAAGGACAAAGTTTGAAGATAAAGGGTTAAAGGAAATGAATGTTCCCTTAACCCTTTGCCTTTGAATCTTTTCCTAATCAAATTATATCAAATCAAATTAAAATAATAATCAGATATGGCTAAGATTTCAGCTAAAGATGTAAAGAAATTGCGCGACGAGACAGGAGCGGGTATGATGGATTGTAAAAAAGCATTGGTAGAGGCAGATGGCGATTACCAAGCAGCAATTGATTACTTGCGTAAGCGTGGTCAGAAAATGGCTGCGAAGCGGGTAGATCGCGATGCAAAAGAAGGTGTAGTAATCGCTAAAACTTCACATAACCGTAACAATGGTGTAGTGGTACGCTTGAGTTGTGAAACAGATTTCGTTGCTAAGAATGATACATTTGTAGAGTTAGCACAAAGTTTCGCGGATATCGCATTGAAAAACTTGCCTGATTCTTTAGAAGAGTTTATGGGTTTACCTTACCAGAATGAAGGTATTACTGTAGGAGAAAAAGTAACCGAGCAAGTAGCGGTTATTGGTGAGAAATTAGAAATCAACAAGTACGAAAAAATCGAAACGGCTGCGGGTGAAGGTCAAGTAATTCCTTATATCCACGCGGGTTACCGTGCAGGTGTTATCGTTGCGTTGAACTTAGAAGGACCAGACTTGATTACTACGGGTAAAGATGTTGCGATGCAAGTAGCAGCAATGCACCCAATCGCTTTAGATAAAGATGGTGTTGATGCAACTACTATCGAGCGTGAAATCGAAATCGGTAAAGAGCAAGCGCGTCAGCAAGGTAAACCAGAAGCAATGTTAGAGCGTATTGCAACGGGTAAACTGAATAAATTCTACAAAGAGAAGACACTACTGAATCAAGCTTTTGTAAAAGACAACAAAAAATCTATTCAGCAGTACTTGTCAGAAACTAAAAAAGGTTTGACTGCTACAGATTTCAAACATGTAACCTTGGGATAGTTTATAGTTGGTAGTATTTGAGTTGATAGCTTGTAGTTACCATGTATCATGGAATAAACTAGCAGCTCAGAACAAATTGGCTACTTTATAAAGTACAAATAACAACGCCGTAGATCATGTTCGATCTACGGCGTTTTTCATTATAAAATGCAAAGACAATATTTATCACTCCTGATGTAGTTGGTAGTTCTATTCATTGGTTCCACATCGCCCTTCAAGTTAGAAAGGCAACTAAAAACTATCAACTTTCTACTACGAACTCCCCTTAATACGCTCGCGCATCGTTCTTTTCTATATAGTTGATAAAAGCCTGATTGACCACCCGCATTCCACCTGGTGTTGGATAATTTCCATCAAAATACCACGAACCGTTGTTATTTGGACAGCATCTTTTCAAATCTTCTACCTTTTGGTAAATCACTTTTACTTCTGGTTTCACGTCTTTGGGAGTAATGATTTCCGCAATTTTATCAGAAACTTGTTCGTAAGAAAATTGTGCGTATAAATCTTGTACCACATTCGTAATCTCTTCGTCTGGCTTATCTAATTGCTTTTTAGCTTTTTTGTACGCCTTATCCAGCAATTTTGTTTTCCCACTTTCCTCCAATAGCCTAATCAAAGCTTGAAAAGCGACAAATTCTTTCATCTTCGACATATCAATCCCATAACAATCGGGATAGCGAATTTGCGGTGCTGAGGAAACGATAACGATCTTTTTTGGGCGTAAGCGCGAGACAATTTTGATAATTGAATCTCTTAATGTTGCTCCTCTGACAATCGAATCGTCAATCAATACTAACGTATCTTTTTCATTTCGCACAATACCGTAAGTCACATCGTAAACGTGCGCAATCATCTCTCCGCGTGAACTATCATCGGCAATGAAAGTGCGTAATTTGGCATCTTTGACTACAATCTTTTCTACCCGCAAGCGGCGATCTAGAATTTTATCTAAGCGTTTTTTATCAATATTATTCCCCATTTTGAGGATTTGCCGTCTGCGCCATTCATTTAACTTAACCTCACCTTCTTTGATCATTCCGAAGAAAGAAGCCTCCGCCGTATTTGGTACAAAAGAAAAAACCGTATCCTTGAAGTTGTAATCTACTTCTTCCATTACCCGCTTCGTAACTGCACGTCCTAGTGCTTGACGTTCTAAATAAATATCGCGATCCGTTCCACGCGAGAAGTAAATACGTTCAAACGAACAAGCAGAACGAGGTAATTGGTCGATAAATGGCTGCTCCGAAATATTGCCATTACGTTTGATAATCAAAGCATGTCCGCGCGTTACTTCTTTTACCTTACTGATATGTACATCAAAGGCAGTCTGAATGGCAGGACGCTCGGAGGCAATCACTGCAACCTCGTCATCATGATAATAAAATGCGGGACGAATGCCCGATGGATCGCGCATCACAAAAGCATCACCATGACCAATCATGCCGCCCATCACGTAGCCGCCGTCAAACTTCTTACTCGCTCTGCGTAGTAATCGCGGCACATCTAATTCATTAAAAATATGTTCGTTGATGTCCTGATTGTTGATGCCATCCGGTTTGTACCACGTATGTAGCCGTTGTACTTCATCGTCCAAAAAGTGACCAATTTTCTCTAAAACGGTAACGGTATCAGATTTCTCTTTCGGATATTGTCCAAGTTCTACTAACTCGCCAAATAACTGATCGACATTCGTCAAATTGAAATTACCAGCGACAATTAGATTGCGGCTAATCCAATTATTTTGACGTAGGAAAGGATGACAGGTAGCAATGGAGTTATCGCCATGTGTACCGTAGCGTAAATGTCCCATCAACAGTTCGCCCATATACGGTTTGTTGGCTTGTAGCCATTTTACATCAGCGAGCTGCTCTGGTGTTAAATCCTTAAAAGGATACATGACTTGTTTGAACAAATCATCGAGATAATTTTTGTCTGCCGAACGCTTACGGCTGATATATTTTTGACCTGGTACAGCATTTAGCTTAATGGTTGCCATTCCTGCCCCATCTTGTCCGCGGTTACGCATTTTTTGGAGAAGCAGTCGCAGCTTATTTACACCGTAAAATGCGGTTCCGTACTTTTCTTTATAAAATTCTAAAGGCTTTAACAAACGAATCATGGCTAAACCACATTCGTGTTTGATAAAATCGCTCATTTTAAAGAATGATGATTGATGAAAGAGAAATGATGAATTAATTACATCATAGTCTAAAAAAGACACAACAAATTAAGAAGGGACAAAGTTAGAAATTACATCCGTCAACTAAGTGAATTTTTGCATCTAATCCCATAACGTTCGCTGTTTGTCAAATTAGGTATTAAACATTAAGCAAAAAGAACTTTCCATTTCTGAATTTTTCAAGTGAAAATTTTCTAGATAAAAATTTATTCATTTAGAAAATTTTAATTTGAAAAATAGAGAAGTTCTTTTTTGCTAAAAACGTTCTGACTTTTGGGAATAGTGTCGTTTTTTTGTAATTTACTCAACTCTGGAATGATAACAATTGTCTTAGTGCTATTGGTTTATCATTCCCTATTGCTAATTTATTATTAGAAATCATGGCTTTACCTAATTTTTTTAAAACAACTCGTCACCAGAGATACAACTATATCCCGCGCTTCTACGATCCTAAAAAAGAGGAATTAGAAGAGCGATTGCGGATCATGGAAGGAGTAAAAGCGGGAAATACAGAAGATGTAAAGAAACGAATTAGTGGCGGATTTAGATCAGGTGGTTATTCGAGTGGAACGAGTTCATATCGAAGTCGGCAAGTAGCACGCTCTAATTTTATGCTAATTTCGATAGTAGTTATCCTCTGTTTATTGGCGTATTTTCTGGCAAACTTCTACTTAGATGAGATTGTTAATTTAATTGAGCATAAGAATTTGTAATTTTATAATATATTTGGAGCGAGTTAGAACTTTCTAACGAATAATTGAACATCAAAAAGAAAACTATATGGCTGATATTATTCAGCTACTACCTGATGCGATTGCGAACCAGATTGCGGCGGGCGAGGTGATACAACGCCCCGCTTCCGTGGTGAAAGAGTTACTAGAAAACTCAGTAGATGCGGGTAGTACGAATATTAAACTGATCATCAAAGAGGCTGGGAAGACTTTAATTCAAGTTATTGATAATGGTTGTGGAATGTCTGAAACGGATGCACGAATGGCGTTTGAACGTCATGCTACCTCCAAGATTCGTTCTGCGGCAGATCTATTTGCTATTCGTACCATGGGTTTTCGGGGCGAGGCAATGGCTTCGATGGCAGCGGTTGCACACGTAGAAATGCGCACGCGCCGCCAAACGGATGAACTAGGTGTAAAATTAGTTATTGCAGGTTCGGAAGTTGTAGAACAAGAGGCTTGTCAGTGCGTAGCAGGAACAAGTATTTCTGTTAAAAATCTTTTTTATAACGTACCAGCGCGGCGTAATTTTTTAAAATCAAATACAGTAGAAATGCGCCGTATTATGGATGAATTCCAGCGCGTTGCTATTGCCAATCCAGATATTTTCTTCCAACTACATCACAATAACTCCGAAATTTTTCACTTGCCTGCGGGTAACTTACGTCAACGAATCGTCGGCGTTTTTGGGAATCATGCTAACAAAAAACTCGTTCCAGTTCAGGAAGAAACGGACGTATTACAGCTGTATGGTTTTGTTGGGAAACCCGAATTTGCGCGTAAGATGCGCGGCGAGCAGTTATTTTTTGTAAATAACCGTTTTATTAAAAGTAGCTATCTTAATCACGCCGTAGTAGCAGCCTATGAAGATTTAATTAATAAAGATACGCATCCGCTCTACGTAATTTTTATTGATATTGATCCAGCACGGATTGATATTAATGTTCATCCAACGAAGCAAGAGATCAAATTTGACGATGAACGATTGATTTATAATTACCTAAAAGTCGCGGTGCGTCATGCGCTGGGACAGTTCAGTATTACACCAACCTTAGATTTTTCCCCCGATCATAGTTTTTCACAGCATAAATTTAATGCGCCACGGCGCGATGCCGCTACACCAACGATGCCTAAAACGGGGGGTAGTAATGGTGGTAATTGGTCACCTTCCATTACGAATATCGCAGATAGAAATCGCCAGCAAAACAACCTAGATAATTGGCAGAAATTATACGAAGATTTAGATGAATCAACCACTTCGGGGAAAGAACCATTTGCGGACGAACATCAGCATGATGCAGCAGAGTCGATGACTATCGGAAGTAATTGGTCGGCAGCAAATACGTTAGACGACGATAAAAAAACCTTCTCCGAGCAACGTAAAGAGCCCTACCAAATTCACAGTACTTATATCGTCAGTCAAATCAAATCAGGTTTTTTACTAATTGATCAGCAAGCAGCGCACGAGCGTATTTTGTACGAACAATATTTGGAGCAACTAGAAAATGCGGAAGTGAGTACTCAACAGGCATTATTTCCAAAAAACTTGATTCTATCGCCTGCGGATGCGGAAGTATTAAAAGAAATTTTACCTCAAATTCAAGTGCTGGGTTTTGATATTGCCGCCGTAAGTGAAACAACTTTCGCGATTAATGGCACTCCTGCAAGTCTTGGACAAGGAAAGAGCGAAGAACAAATTATTGAAAATTTGCTTGCCCAATATCGCACTAATGTTGATTTGAAATTAGAGGTAACCGACAACATTGCGCGATCACTAGCTCGTAGTGCAGCGATTAAACGTGGACAGTCCATGACCGAAGAAGAAATGACTGGACTCATTGATCAACTCTTTGCTTGCTCCATTCCTTTCAAAAGCCCCTCTGGGCATAACTGCTTCATCACCTTTGATTTAGATGATTTGCAGAAACAATTTATAGGGTAGGCGGGTTCTGTAAAAGCAATGGTTAGAAAATGAACTTCTATCTTTAGTAACGAGTAAAAAATAAGTCTTTCATTTGGAGATAGAGATTTTGTGCCAAGACGAGGCAAAAACTTCTCTCTCGAAGCGCAGCGAGAAAACGTAAGCGATGCCTTAGCATCGGTGAGGCTTTTTAACGAAGTATTGGCGCAAAAGATCATCGGTGAAATGAGGAAGTTATTCTTTAATCGTTACTAAGTATAATATTAAAAGTTATGACTGTTCGATTGTGCAATTGAGTCATTGTGAATATGAAAATCGCAATGCTACAATCTTACCATTTCACAATCACTTTAAAATTATGATGCAAATCACAGACGTCGTTAAGAATCTATTGATTATTAACGTGATAATCTACTTCGGTACGCTCGCCATACCTGAAATTGTTGGTGAATGGTTCACACTATATTCTCCTATGACGGAGCAGTTTAAGCCTGTGCAACTAATCACGCATATGTTTATGCACGGTAGCCCGATGCATTTATTCTTTAATATGTTCGGTCTGTATATGTTTGGACCGCCATTAGAGTCACTTTGGGGACCTAAGAAGTTTCTTATCTTTTATTTGATTGCAGGTTTTGGTGCAGCGGCAGTGCATTTAGGTGTTTCCTATTTTGAATATGTACAACTGACGAATGCTATGAGTCCTGATATGGTCGCTGAAGTGCTGCAAAATGGACGCGACGTTATTGCTACAGGACGTAACTATACTAATGAAGCATTAGCTAATTTGAATATCTCACTTTATGCAGGAGTAGTAGGTGCATCAGGAGCACTATATGGAGTGCTGGCAGGTTACGGAATGAAATTCCCAGAAGCCAAGTTAGCCTTGATATTTTTTCCAGTACCTGTAGCTGCTAAGTATTTTATTCCAGGCTTATTGCTTTTAGACTTAATTGGTGGGTTTACAGGCTTCTCTATTTTTGGACAAAATATTGCTCACTTTGCACATATTGGTGGGGCTATCTTCGGTGTGTTAATGGTATTGTTTTGGCGTGGAACCGATCGTTTTTAATGATTAAAACAACCCTGAGTATTTTCCATAAGCTGTTGAGCTTTTTTATGCAAAGTTTGGAGCGTTAACTTATAAAATTGATTTTTTAAGAAGAAATAAAAAAGATACGTTAAAATTACGTTATATATTAAAAATTTATATAAATTTGGCATTGTTATTGGAAGCGTTATGTTGTGTACTAATTTCTTCACGGCTTATCTTATAAATTAGAACACAACAAGATCCTACAGAAGAGTTTCCAGTATTTATAATTTCACTTCAGAACCGATTCAGGTTATAATCCAATATTTTCCCAAATTAACGATTTTAAGTTTACGCTAAACAGCAGTTTAGGGTATATCGGTGTAGTCGCCAAATTAAAATTTAAGAGGAAAATCCTAATTGTAGATTATCATTTCATGCTTTTTCCATAACTCTGTTTTTATCAGCTATGATAGATAACGAACCTAGGCTTAGGTGCTAAATGTCAGAGTATCACACATTTTAATTTATTGTCACAGCTTAAAATTCCTCTTAGACAATGAAAAAGCACCATACCAATATTGGTAACGTAGTCGCGTTTCGACTCGTTCCAAAAACCGATTTCAACACCTCATGCGGAAATGATGGTGGGTACATTTGGGTAGGTTAAGAAAAAGATTACGCTATTCGGATAATGCGAGATTCAAATTATCCTTATTACAAAGAAACACTCAAAGATTTATACTCCCCCCGCAGATCAGGGTTTGGCGCAAGCTGAACCCTGTTTTTTTCTACAAACCTCGTACTAACATTTGCTTTTAATCGTGCGCTAATTAAATTACTCTACTTCGTTATAATACTTTTTCAATTTTTTATTCATGCGAGCGATAATGCGAGGGTAGTTACGTCCCGCAGCATTTTTACCATCAAATAATTTGTCAAATACATACATAAAACCGCCTTCTTTATAAGCATACGGAAAAGGAATATCTAGATCTTTTAATTCCTGATCCGTTATGATCATTCCTTCAACTCCGGAAGTTGTTGCCAAGTCGGTAGTACCGAAGCGCAGGGTCAAAAAATTATTATCATTCAGTGACAGCTTAGCATCGACAATTAAATCTTTTCCTAGAAAATATCCTTCTTGCTCTGCTGTTAATAATTTTTCTGTATCATAATCATACATAAAAAGTACATCGGAGAAGTTATAATTATCAGCAAAACTCTTCATTAACAGGCTGTTCTTTTCTTTTGTATTTATTTTTGTTTCCTCTAATTCACGATTTAGGTTTTTAAGATTACGCGCGCTCATTTTTTTATTTTCAACTAAATCTTCCAACGCTTTAATCTTCTTTTGATTACTTTGTAAACGCACAACTAAAATGCCATCACTCAAGGTGCGAATCGCATTTTCTGCTCGCTCTAGAGTTGCCTGTTTTGTTGTGTTTTGTGCGTTAGCAATGTTAAAAATAAAAAACATCAATATCAGACTGAACCAAATTCGGTTAGCGGGTATTACGTTTAAAAGTGAAATTTTCATTGAATTGAATTTATTATAATTAGTTTGCAACAGTAAAATAAGTCTAAAAAGATAAAGTTCTGTCTATTATGATGTAAATCAAAGCATTAAATACATCAACAAAGTATTCGGTTAAATTTTTTTTAGCAAATTTGCAATCTCTTTTACAGAAGTTGGACTTTACAACTCCTATCTGACTTCTAGCGACTAACATCTAACCTCTAAAGATAGAATATGCATTCTGTAGATATTGAAGCAATTAATCAACAAATTTATGCCGATAGTGCATTTGTTGAGCGATTAAATACCGAAACGGCGAAAGTCATTGTTGGGCAAGAAACGATGATCGAACGATTGATGCTTGGTCTTTTGGCTAGTGGTCACGTACTACTGGAAGGTCTGCCAGGTCTGGCAAAAACACTAGCCATCAAAACGTTATCCACAGCGGTAAACGCAGACTTTAATCGGATCCAATTTACGCCTGATTTGCTTCCAGCTGATATTATTGGTACCATGATTTTCAACCCTTCCAAAAATGATTTTACGGTACGGAAGGGACCAGTTTTCGCTAATTTTATTTTGGCGGATGAAATCAATCGTGCGCCAGCAAAAGTACAATCTGCACTATTAGAAGCGATGCAAGAGCGACAGGTCACTATTGGTGGTGATACGTATAAATTAGAAGAACCATTTCTGGTACTTGCTACGCAAAACCCGATTGAACAAGAAGGAACATATCCTCTACCCGAAGCACAGGTCGATCGATTTATGTTGAAAGTGAAAATTTCTTACCCGACGATGGAGGACGAACGCGAAATCGTTCGCCGCAATCTAAATCAATCCTTTGGGAAAATTAATGCGATCGTTGAGACAAGTGATATTTTAAAAGCTCGCCAATCTGTCCGTAAAGTGTATATGGATGAAAAAATTGAGCAGTATATTTTAGATATTGTTTTTGCATCACGGGATCCGAAAAAATATGGCTTAAATGGTCTTGACTTATTGGTCAACTACGGAGGTTCGCCTCGGGCAAGTATCAACTTAGCGATTGCGTCTAAAGCCTATGCTTTCTTGCAACGTCGCGGTTACGTAATTCCTGAAGATGTCCGAAATATCTGTCACGATGTAATGCGTCATCGAATTGGTCTGACCTACGAAGCAGAAGCAGAAAACGTCACTCAAGAAGATATTATTAATCAGATATTGAATAAAGTAGAAGTACCGTAGGGAGGAAGTTGGTAGTCTTGAGTTGGTAGCTGGTAGTTGCCAACCGTTATTCAAAATATGATTTAAAATTTGGTTTCGGAATGACTGTCAACTCCCGAAATACTTCGGGATAAGCTGTCAACCCTCAACCATCAACCGTTTCATTTTGGAAACCGCTGAATTACTCAAAAAAGTACGTAAGATTGAAATCAAGACGAAAGGCTTGAGTAAGCACATCTTTTCGGGGGAGTACCATAGTGCTTTCAAGGGGCGTGGTATGTCTTTTAGCGAAGTACGAGATTATCAATACGGCGATGATGTAAGGAATATCGATTGGAATGTAACAGCGCGTACAGGCGAGGCGCATGTGAAGATTTTTGAAGAAGAACGTGAATTGACGGTGATGCTATTAGTAGATGTTAGTCAATCTGCTTTTTTCGGAACGGTCAATCAGATGAAGACAGAATTAATTACAGAAATTAGTGCAGTGTTAGCCTTTTCGGCAACGAATAATAATGATAAAGTTGGGGTGATTTTCTTTTCAGATAAAGTAGAGAAATTTATTCCACCTAAGAAAGGTAAGCCACACATTCTACGTATTATTCGCGAGTTAATTAATTTCGAACCCAAAAGTTCAGGAACAGATTTAGGCGTTGCGTTGCGTTATTTTAATAACTTAATTAAGAAACGTAGTATCTGTTTTGTGTTATCAGATTTTCTGACGAAAGATTACGAAAGTCCACTACGCATCGCTGCTCGACGTCACGATATTATTGGTATTCAAATTATTGACCCTCGTGAAGAAACATTACCGAATGTTGGTTTAATTCGAGCTGTGGATGCCGAAACAGGTGAAATGAACTGGTTAGACACTGGGTTATCCACAGTTAGAGAGCGTTATTCACAGTGGTTTGTGGATAACTATGATTATTACCGCGATGTCTTTGTAAAAGCGGGTGCGGATAGATTGAGTCTGCGCATTCCCTCCGAGGTAGAAAAAGCGAAGGAAAGCTTTTACATTAAGGAATTACTAACTTTCTTCAAACGGCGTGGTGGATAGTATATATTTATGGCGTTTCACTAAACGCGGAGGGGCAGAGGGGCAGAGGTTTTTGAGAAAAAATTAGGCAGAGGACGCGGAGCGTAACATTAATTTCATTTGCAATCAATTTCATGTTAGATATAAACGCAATTAATTTTTCTAAGAGCGATGGCCTAGTGCCTGCAATTATTCAAGATGTTAATACTAATAAAGTATTGATGCTGGGTTATATGGATAGTGCTGCTGTAGAAAAAACACTCGCAGAGAAGCGAGTTACCTTCTTTAGTCGTTCCAAGCAGCGCCTCTGGACAAAAGGGGAAACGTCCAATAATTTCTTAGAATTAGTTGATCTCAAACTGGACTGCGATCAAGATAGTTTACTCGTTCGGGTTCATCCGCAAGGACCAACTTGTCATAAAGGAACGGATACTTGCTGGAGTGAACAGAATGAAAGCGATGAGTTTATTTATCACCTCGAACGGGTTATTCAAGATCGAAAAGCCAATCCTTCTCAAAAGTCTTATACGGCGTCTTTATTTAAAAAAGGAATCAATAAGGTTGCCCAAAAAGTAGGCGAGGAGGCAGTCGAGTTGGTTATCGAAGCAAAGGACGATGATAAGGAATTATTTATGGGCGAGGCAGCAGATTTGTTGTATCACTATTTAGTTCTATTAGCGGCGAAAGACTATACATTAGATGAAGTGGTTGATGTTTTGCGTAAGCGGCATCAGTAGTTTCAATAATGAATTAAAAATCTCAATCTATAAAAAGGACTCAATTGCCAGTTGATACCCTTTTAGTCCAAAGCCAACAATCAGTCCTTTGACGTGCGCTGATAGATAGGAATGATGCCGAAAAGTTTCGCGCTGATGTACGTTAGAAATATGAACTTCCACTGCTGGCGTTTTGATGCCCGCAATCGCATCGGCAATCGCCACAGAAGTATGCGTATATGCACCTGCATTTAAAATAATACCATCATAGCTGAAACCTACTGCGTGGATTTTATCTATCAACCCACCTTCAGAATTAGACTGGAAATATTCTAATTCAACCTGCGAATAACTTGCTTGTAGTGTAGCAAAATAGTCCTCAAAGGTTTGACTACCATAAATATGGGTTTCACGTTTACCTAATAAATTTAGATTAGGTCCATTGATGATAATTAATTTCATTCGTCCGTGTTGAGTGTTAATAATACTTTTTCGATGCGGCGTTTGGTTACGGCGACTACTTTGAATTTGTAATTCTGATAGTCGATTTCAGTTTCGATTTTAGGAATAATGCCTTTCACTTCTAAAATTAAACCTGCAATCGAATCTGATTCACCGCGAATTTCATCAAAAGTAGAAGTATCAATTTCGACGATTCGGCAAGCATCCTGCAATAGTGTCTTTCCTTCAAAAAGATAGTTGTTATCATCAATTTTACGATAAACAACTTCGGGTTTATCATCAAATTCATCTTTAATTTCGCCAATCACTTCCTCCATAATATCTTCGAGCGTCACGATTCCTGCGCTTCCGCCATATTCATCGACTACGATTGCCATGTGAGTTCTTTCCAGTTGAATCTGTCGCATCAGATCATTGATTTTCTTGGATTCAGGAACGTATAGCACATTAGAACGAATCAATTTTTGCCATTCAAAATCTGCTTTTTCACGTAAGTGTCCAATCAAGTCTTTGATATATAGAATTCCGATGATGTTATCAAAATCATTTTCATAAACAGGCATACGTGAGTAACCCGAAATGCGAATGTTTTTTAGTACTTCCCGATAAGTAGCTTGAAAATCCAGTGCGATTACATCCACTCTTGGGCGCATAATTTGCTTGACCGAAACATCACCAAATTTGACGATACTTTTTAAAATACCCGTTTCTTGTTCTCCTCCTTTTTCTTGGTTGACCGTCAATTCGATAGCTTCATCAATATCTTCTCGGCTAGCGACGCTCGCATTTTGTGCTAATCTCTTTTCTATCGCATTCGTCCAACTCACCAATACGGCACTGAACGGGGTCAGTATTTTCATCAACACAGTTAGCGGACTCGCCATGAATCGTGCTAACTTGACATTGTTCAATTTGGCATAAACCTTCGGTGCGACTTCACCAAAGAGTACTAGTAAAAATGTTACCCCTACGACGGTAATCATTACCTCCAATGCTCGTCCGATACTATCTATCGTCGTATATTTTTCAATCGAAAAAATTTGCAAAATCTGCTCCGCCCAGCCCGCGATTAATTCAGGAGGTAACAATTGTCTAATCACAAAATCTGATAAAATAACAATAGCAATATTAATAAAATTATTGCTGATTAGAATAGTCGCTAAGAGGTAGCGTGGGCGATTATTAAGTTTAATAATCTTATTTCCTAATTTGGAGTTTTCCTGTTCTAATTTTTCTAAATCGTTGGGTGTAAGCGAAAAGAAGGCAACTTCTGAACTGGAGATTAATGCGGAACCGAGTAGTAATAGTAAAATTAGAATCAAAACAATTCCTACTTCCACGGAAGATACTGTGGAAGAAAAGAAAAGAAGTATAGGAAAGAAAACAGCTAACTGCCGTTGATCAGGTTCAGATTCCAATGGTAAGGAAAGATTAGTAATCTATAGTTGTGGTAAAAACGAAAGTAACTACAGAAAGTTACTTTCGTTTTCAGCGGATTAGACAAACTCTTAGAAAGGAAGATCATCAGCTGCAGCATCAGTCGCTGCTGGCGTTTCGGTGGCCACTGGTTGAGCTGGACTGGCTGGAGTATCTTTTTTAGCCACATCGTAAGCCATCGGTGGTTCATCATTGGCACTAGGGAAATAACCGCTACCGTTTCCTGAACTCTCGCGGCGTTCTAATGATTTGATTACAACGGGAACAATTTCTGTATTCTTACGATTGTTACCATCTTTATCTTGCCATTTCCGATGAGTCAATTTACCTTCGATAAAAACCAGTTTACCTTTTTTTAATTCGCGCTCTGCTTTTTCTGCCAAATAACGCCATGCCACTACATCATGCCATTCTGTTTGAGTCTGCCACTCGCCACTTTTATCTTTATAGTTTTCGTTAGTTGCCACAGAAAATCTCGCCACTACTGCACCGTTTTCTAATCTTCTCACTTCAGGATCTGATCCTAAATTTCCAATCAAAGTTACCTTATTAATCATTACAAATTTTGTTTAGAGGTTCAAAAAATTAATTACTGAATTATATCAGTCCAACACCAGTAATGTTATAGTTTCTCAGACTAAATTTAATACCTCTGCGTGATGTTAAAATAACTCTAAATATAGTGAATTATCTTGTAAGTACCAATCAATAATTTTGGGAAATGCGAATTTACTAAGGTTTTTTCGATTCGTCCGAACGTAAGGTGGCTTTATTTGTGGTGGATCGATGTTAACCTCAATTTCCCAAAATGTTCCAATGATATAGCGATGAGTTAAAGTTTGCTTGAATGGCTTGGAGGTCTTTTTTAAAATAAAATCATTTGTCCCTACAAATTTTTTCCACACTTCACTTGCCTGAAGTTTTGCTAGTTCCACTTCTATTTTATCCGTTTCTACTAATGGAAATTGATACAAATTTTGCCAAATATCCTTCGCTACGCGCTTTTCAACGAAAGTTTCTGCTCCTGAATAATTAAAAACTAAATAGTGAAAATAGCGCTCTTTTTTAACTAGCTTCTTTGCTTTAACTGGCAAAGTTTGCACCAGTTCTTTCTTCAGAGCAGTACAGTTTTTTGCAAACGAGCAACTTTTACACTTAGGTGCTTTAGGCGTACAGTGTGTCGCCCCAAAGTCCATGATCGCCTGATTGTAGTTTCCAGGCTGAGTAGTGTCTAATAATTCCTGCGCAAGTTGGTTAAATTCTTTTTTGCCTGCCGTTGTGTCAATGGGCGTTGCTATGCCGAAAAAACGTGATAATACCCTATAGACATTACCATCGACGACCGCATGTGGCAAGTCGTAAGCGAAAGAAGTTATTGCCGCTGCTGTGTAAGGGCCAACGCCTTTCAATGCCAATACTTCTTTATAGGTAGTGGGAAAAACGCCTTGATATTTATCGGCAATTAGTTTTGCTGTAAAATGTAAATTTCGCGCTCGGGAGTAATATCCTAGTCCTTCCCATAGCTTCATCACTTCGTCTTCGGGCGCTTTGGCTAAGTCTTCTATTTGCGGATAAGCGGCACAGAAACGTTCAAAATATGGTAAGCCTTGTTCCACTCGGGTCTGTTGTAAAATGATCTCAGAAAGCCAGATGAGATATGGATTTTTCTCCCCTTTCCACGGCAGTGGGCGGTGATTAGTAGCAAACCATGCCATTAGATTTTTAGTGAAAAATTGCTTTTTATTCATTTTTGGTCGTAAACATTGATAGAAAATTAGCGATCAGACTAACGGTATAGATCGATAACTGTTTACTAATCAAAGCTGACTATTTTTAATTTTTATAAAATAACCACTTTCCTAGTTCCTTAAACGAAGTTCGCTTGCCGTACATCAAAATCCCAATTCGATAAATGCGACCTGCTAACCAGCCAATTAAGATAATCGTCAAGACTAAGGAAGCCATAGATAGTAAAATTTGCCACAACGGGGGATTAAATGCTAATCGAGCGGGCATCACAATCGGAGCAAAAAGTGGAAAAATAGACGACCATACTGCCAAACTACTATTCGGCGACTGAACTGCCACCATCATAATATACAATGCTAGAATAACGGGTAAACTAATTGGTAAGGTCAATGCCTGACTATCGCCCGTGTCATCGCCAACTGCCGAACCGACCGCTGCGAAGAGCGACGCGTATAAAAAGTAACCGCCCAAAAAGTAGAATATAAACAGCGGAATAATCTTCCACCAGTTAATCGCATCAATCTCTTGCGCCATCAATACTGCCATTTCTTCAAAATCACTTGGATCGATATTATTCGGCATGTTTGCATTAGCGGTCATCTGATTTGCATCAATCCCCAATACAACTTGTACTAAGAAGACCGTCCCCGGAATCAATACTAGCCAAATCGCCAATTGGGTCAAACCCACACCGCCAATACCAATAATCTTTCCGAGCATCAACTGAATCGGACGAACTGATGAAATCATAACTTCCGAAATCCGACTTGTCTTCTCCTCCATCACACCACGCATTACCATCATCCCATAAATAAAAACGATAGTGTACATAATAAAGCCCATAAACATACCTAAACCTGCACCAATTGCGCTAGTAAATTTACTATCGTTATTTGCTGTTTCAGTAATTGGCTCAGGGTCGAGAGAGACTTTTGTATCTAGTAACTTTAAATTCTCCTGATCAATATTGAGTTCGGTTGCTTTGTAATCACGAATCGCACGGCGTACTTTTCCTTGGATGGCTGCTTGCATATCCAAACCCAATTGCTCTTCTGCATAATAAAATATATCATGACTTTTTACCTTTACATCTTTAACGGGCGGAATGACCAAAATACCTGAATAGCCGTTTTCTCCAAAGTTTTCTTTTAACTCCGCTAACGATTGCTTTTCAAATTTAAAATACAAATTGCTTTCGTCCGTGATTCGTTGCTTCATGATTCCACTTTCGTCAACAATCGCGATTTTCTTCGCGTCATCACTTTCATATCCAAAAATTAACGAAGCTAGCATAATAAATGCTGCAATTCCTAGTGGGGTTAGCAAAGTGGTCAAAATAAACGTCCGCTTTTTAACCCGCGTCAGATATTCACGCTGAATGATAAGCCACAATTTTTTCATAATGCTGTTATTTTGTAGAGACGTTTGAAAAAACGTCTTCGTGGGGTTAATGACTAAACCAATAAATCCTCCATTGTTCCACCGACTTGTCGAATGAAAATCTCGTTTAGTGAAGGCAAAATTTCGTTAAACGAATGAATAAAAACACCTTGATTAATCAAGTAGCGCAACAAATCATTCGACTCTTGTTCAGTCTGCACTTGAATGGTAATTTCGCCCGTTTTTTGTTCGATAATTTCAGTACTTGCTAACCAATCAGCAGGTAGCGTTCCGTCGTATTCAATGCGAAAACGATTCTGTTTAAATTGATTTTTTATATCCTTGACGCGCCCCTCTAGTACATTTTTACCTTTATTAATTAATACGATATACTCGCAAACCTGTTCCACTTGTTCCATGCGGTGCGTTGAGAAAATAATACTCGTACCATTGCGGTGCATTTGATCTATTTCATCTTTAATTAAATTGGCATTTAATGGATCGAGCCCAGAAAACGGCTCATCTAAAATTAGCAATTTAGGTTCGTGAATCACTGTAGAGATAAACTGAATTTTCTGCTGCATTCCCTTCGATAGCTCTTCCACTTTTTTATCCCACCAATCTGTAATTCCAAACTTCTCCAGCCAATGATCAATGCGCTGCTTCGCTGTTTTTTTAGTTAAACCTTTTAGTTGTGCGAGGTAGAGCAAATGATCGCCCACTTTCATTTTTTTATACAACCCACGTTCTTCCGGCATATAACCAATCTGCTCGGGGTGTCGCGCGCCAAGTTGATCGCCGTCCAATACAACATGACCGCTATCTGCGCGCGTAATCGTGGTAATGATACGAATGATGGATGTTTTGCCTGCGCCGTTGGGACCGAGTAAGCCGAAAACGCTGCCTTTGGGGACGTTGAAGCTAACGTCATTCACCGCGACATGGTCGGCGTACATTTTGCGGACGTTGTGGAGTTCGAGGATGTTCATATTGTTGGTTGTATCGTGATGAAGTAGTAAAAATGGAATTTTTTCTTAGCTATTTTTACTTTTCATGAAGTTCAATAAATTAATTATGTGTTGTTGAGTATGTGTTTGAAATATAAATTCAAAAAACCATAGAGCGTCTTGCTCGCTATTATTTTCCTTTCTCCATTTTACTTCAAGTAAATCAAAAATTATATCTGACAAATCATCAACAGCATCTCCCGCTGCAATATTCATGGATTTATTTAGTTCATGACAATTTAAAACCGTGTGATAATAGCCAAAAGTGGGAAAATTTTTGCTTACGTTTTTGATAACATTTGGCAGGTGTTCTGTGTCAAATCTCGCATATTCATTATGGTCAAAATCATATTGTACTTGGAAATGTTTTACATAAATTTTTACTAAATTTTCTTCTAAATCTTTTTCTCGATTTTCTATTTCTACGAGAGGCTGTAACCCATATTTAGTGATGTCATCAATAACTTCTATTAGTTCAGTCATAATAACTACTTTTTTAAAGAAAAATGTTCAACGTTGTAAATATGATAATTTCCAAATGAAACCCTCCACTTCTTAGATAATCACCTAAGTTTTTATGACAAACTTCGCTTTTGTGCATCGTTCTACTCAATCAAAATAATAAATCCTTACTTTTGCATCCGTTTTACGATTTCTGACGTTGTAATAGTAGTTTGAAGTATTGATAAACGTTGAGATTGTTCAATATAAATATTCCAATATCTAAATTCCATTTTCCTAACCAATATACTCGATTTTATGCAAATCATCCAACCGTATAAGCCCAAAAATAAAGTTCGAATTGTTACGGCTGCTTCGCTCTTTGACGGCCACGATGCGGCGATTAATATTATGCGCCGCGTGATGCAAAGTTCGGGCGCGGAAATTATCCACCTCGGTCATAATCGCTCTGTACAGGAAATTGTCGATACAGCAATTCAGGAAGATGTGCAAGGTATTGCATTGACTTCCTATCAAGGCGGGCACAATGAGTTTTTTAAATATATGTACGACCTGCTGAATGAAAATGGCGCGGGTCATATTAAAATCTTTGGCGGAGGCGGTGGTACGATCTTGCCGAGTGAGATTGAAGAGTTGCATGAATATGGCGTTTCCCGTATTTATTCACCAGATGATGGTCGCCAAATGGGGTTGCAGGGTATGATTAATGATGTGCTGGAACAGTGTGATTTTCCCGTTGGAAATAAGGTAAATGGCGAACTGGCAACATACAAAAAGCAGGACAAACATGCCATTGCTCGCTTAATTTCAGCGGCAGAAAACTTTCCAGAACAAAACGAAGATTGGCTGAATGATATTCGGAGACAAGTAGAAGGCAAGACCGATAAAATTATTCCCGTGTTGGGTATTACGGGTACTGGCGGTGCTGGTAAATCAAGTTTGGTGGATGAATTAGTACGTCGTTATTTACAAGATTTTAAAGACAAAACCATTGCGGTCGTATCGGTCGATCCTTCTAAGCGGAAAACGGGCGGTGCACTTTTGGGTGATCGCATTCGCATGAATTCCGTAAAAAATAGCCGCGTTTTTATGCGTTCCTTAGCGACACGCCAATCCAATTTAGCACTCTCCCAACACGTACAAACGGCGGTCGATATTTTAAAATCGGCGCAGTACGATTTGATTATTTTGGAAACTTCGGGTATCGGTCAGTCGGATACGGAAATCGTGGATCATTCGGATGTTTCCCTCTACGTGATGACGCCCGAATATGGAGCAGCGACGCAGTTGGAAAAAATCGATATGCTGGATTTTGCTGATATTATCGCGATCAATAAATTTGATAAACGCGGCGCGAAAGATGCACTGCGCGATGTCAAAAAGCAATATCAGCGCAATCATGGTCATTGGAATAAGCAAGTTACTGAAATGCCAGCTTACGGCACGATCGCTTCGCAATTTAATGACCCTGGCACCAATGAACTGTACCGCAATTTAATGAATTTGATCGTTGAAAAAACGGATGCTGATTTAAAATCAACTTTTACGGAACAGGAAGGAGAGAGTGAAAAGATTTACATTATTCCGCCGAAGCGTGTCCGTTATTTATCAGAAATTTCTGAATCCAATCGGGCTTACCGCGAATGGGTGGATAAGCAATGTACGTTAGCACGGAAGTTGTTTGGACTCAAAAATTCTATTGCCACGGTTAGAGAACAAGAAGAATTAGCGAATAAAGCATTATTAATTGAATCGCTTGAAAAAACGTACGCAGAAGTCGCTTTAGATTTTGACGCGCGTTGCCAGCGGATCATTGACGGTTGGGATGAAAAGAAGGCAGCTTACGCGGCTGATGAGTTTGTTTATAAAGTGCGTAAACGTGAAATCCGCGTTCCTACCTTTACCACATCATTATCGCACTCACGTATTCCACGTGTCGTCTTACCTCGATTCAAAGATTGGGGCGAAATCTTGCGGTGGGTATTAATGGAAAATGTGCCGGGTGAGTTTCCTTATGCTGCGGGTGTATTTCCATTCAAACGAACGGGCGAAGATCCGACCCGAATGTTCGCAGGTGAAGGTGGACCAGAACGAACGAATCGTCGTTTTCACTACGTTTCTTTAGATATGCCTGCCAATCGCTTATCTACTGCTTTTGACTCTGTGACTTTATATGGAGAAGATCCCGATCATCGGCCCGATATTTATGGAAAGGTAGGAAATTCGGGCGTAAATGTCTGCTGTTTGGATGATGCGAAAAAATTGTATTCGGGTTTCGACTTATGCGATCCACGCACTTCGGTTTCCATGACAATCAATGGACCAGCGGCGACGATTTGTGCATTTTTTATGAATGTCGCTATTGATCAGCAGTGTGAGAAATACATCAAAGAACACAGTTTGGAACATTTAGTGGAAGCTAAATTGAACGAATTATACGACGATAAAAACTTAGAACGTCCACAATATCGCGGTGAAATTCCTAAAGGAAATGATGGATTAGGATTGATGCTACTTGGCATGACGGGCGACCAAATTTTAGAACCCGAAGTTTATAACGAACTCAAAGCAAAGGCACTTTCGTCCGTGCGTGGAACTGTGCAAGCAGATATTTTAAAAGAAGACCAAGCGCAGAATACTTGCATTTTTTCGACCGAATTTTCCTTGAAATTAATGGGTGATGTGCAGCAGTATTTTATTGATGAAAACGTGCGTAATTTCTACTCCGTTTCTATTTCTGGTTACCACATTGCAGAAGCGGGTGCGAATCCAATTTCACAATTGGCGTTTACGTTAGCGAATGGTTTTACTTTCGTAGAATACTACCTTTCGCGCGGAATGGATATTAATGATTTCGCACCGAATTTATCGTTTTTCTTTTCCAACGGAGTCGATCCTGAATATTCGGTTATTGGTCGCGTAGCGCGTTTGATTTGGGCGAAAGCCATGAAAAACAAATACAATGCGAATGCGCGTTCGCAGAAATTAAAGTACCATATTCAAACTTCGGGTCGTTCGCTACATGCGCAGGAAATTGCCTTCAATGATATTCGCACGACGCTGCAAGCCTTGTATGCTATTTATGATAATTGTAATTCGCTTCACACCAACGCTTACGACGAGGCAATCACTACTCCAACGGAAGAATCTGTCCGCCGCGCGATGGCAATTCAAATGATTATCAACCATGAATTAGGATTAACCAAAAACGAAAACCCATTGCAAGGTTCGTTTATCATCGAAGAGTTGACGGATTTGGTAGAAGAAGCGGTATTGACTGAATTTGACCGCATCACTGAGCGCGGTGGCGTACTTGGCGCGATGGAAACGATGTACCAACGCGGAAAAATTCAAGAGGAAAGTTTGTATTACGAAACCTTAAAACATACGGGTGAACTGCCATTGATTGGCGTAAATACCTTTTTAGATAAAAAAGGCTCGCCGACGATTATTCCAGGTGAAGTGATTCGTGCGACGGAAGAAGAGAAGCAGGATCAGATTAAAACGTTAGAAAATTTGCACGAGGCAAATGTTAATCTTGGTCAGCAATCGCTCAAAGCATTGCAGCAAAAAGCCGTGAATAATGAAAATATTTTTGCCGAATTAATTGAAGCTGTGAAGCATTGTTCACTGGGACAGATTACAAATGCATTGTATGAAGTAGGTGGGCAGTATCGGAGGAATATGTAGTAAATACGAAATATGCTAAATTGTCGAAACTCAGTATATTTATAAAACGCAACTATGTGATACAACCAAACTATAATTTTTCTGTTCTCAATAGGGCAAGTCGAAAAACAAATCGGCTTGCCCTATTTTTTTCAAAGATATTGAATGTTGGATATTGGACGTTAGAAAACGTTACAATTCCAATATCCAATATTTCCAATCCAATATCCAAATATTGCGCGGTACTTTTCAAATAGCAAAACTCTTCAATATTCCTGTTCTCGTCCATTGGTCGTTCGGGCTGATTATATTTTGGGTGATGTATATTGGAGGGCGAGAGGGTTTAGATACGAAAGGAATGTTATGGTTAGGTGTATTTATGTTAGCGCTGTTTGTCTGTGTTATTTTACACGAGTTTGGTCATGCGTTGACGGCGCGACGCTACGGCGTTGAGACCCGGGACATCATTATCTCACCAATTGGAGGAGTTGCGCGATTAAATAAATTACCCGAAAACCCGCTACACGAATTTTTTGTAGCCATTGCGGGACCATTAGTCAATGTTGCTATTGCGCTTTTATTGCTGCCGTATCTATTTTGGTTAGCTGAAAATAATGTGGAAACAATAGGAGAGTTGCTAACTAGAGTCCTCACTAGCTTTCCAGAAAAGCTACAATTTCGTGATTATTTCATTCCAGTCTTAGCACTTTTGAATATTAGTTTAGCGATTTTTAATCTTATTCCTGCTTTTCCAATGGATGGTGGACGTATTTTAAGATCGTTACTCGCTTTAAAGTTTTCGCGTTTAACTGCTACTAAATATGCTAGTTATCTCGGTCGCTTTTTCGCTGCGTTGTTTGTTGTTTATGGTTTATACTCAGGTAGTTTTATCACCGCGCTGATTGGTATTTTTATCTACACGATGGCGGCGAATGAGTTAAGAATGGTCAAAGTAGATGATGCTTTACAGAAAAGCACAGTTGGCGATGTGATGCGCATTGATTTTACAAAACAGTACGAAAATTCACCTATTTCAGAAGTCATTAAGGATACGCAAAATGGTGAAGAAAAGAACTTTTTGGTATTCAACTTTCATGATGAACTAACTGGTATTCTCTCTCAATCTGCGATTATTCAAGCGATACGCGATAAAAAAATGCATTATCAGGTGGCTGATTATCAACTACCAGTTACCGATCGTTTATACGAAAGTGATAATTTGAAAAATACCTTTGATAAAATGCAGCGCGAGCAAATTTCTATCGTTCCCGTTTTTACGATTAAAGATGAATTGATGGGGGTGATGGATGTGCAGAGTATCAATCACTATTTGCGGCATTTGCAAAAAAAAAGGTAAAACCACGACCGTGATTTCACCTTTTATGATATAATCTAAATTTAATTAGTAACGATGAAATAATAAGTACATTAATTTAGACGAATTAGTTTTGTTCGTAGTTTTCTTTTAAAAGAAGAAGTATTGTTGATACTATGACTGATTCTAAAATGAAAATGGAGACAAAAGGAACCGTCCAAATGATGGAGTTATTGTTTTATCGTTATTTAGATTTACTTTTTCTTACCATTCGTAGAAGCTGCCAATTCTGGCTTTTTCTTCAAATCTTCCGCAGTTACAGTATCATCTTCTTCTACTTCGCCTTTGAGTTTCTTTTTGATCAATAGCTCGATTTCTTGAGCCACTTCAGGGTTATCCGCTAAGAAAGATTTTGCTGCCTCACGTCCTTGCGCAATTTTTGCATCTTTATAGCTGTACCATGAACCACTCTTTTTGATGATTTCTTGGTCAACACCTAAATCAACAATCTCACCTGTTTTGGAAATTCCTTCACCGTACATGATATCAAATTCAGCAATCCGGAATGGTGGAGCCAATTTGTTTTTCACTACTTTCACTTTCACGTGGTTACCCATCACATTACCTTGCTTATCTTTAATCGCTGCACCGTTACGACGAATATCTAAACGGATAGAAGCGTAGAATTTCAAGGCATTACCACCAGTCGTTGTTTCGGGATTACCGAACATTACACCGATTTTTTCACGTAATTGGTTAATAAAAATACAGCAAACACCTGTGTTACCAATCGCGCCAGTCATCTTACGCATCGCTTGTGACATCAAACGTGCTTGCAGACCCATTTTAGAATCTCCCATCTCACCTTCTATCTCAGCACGTGGTACTAAAGCAGCTACCGAGTCAATGACAATAATATCAATCGCACCCGAACGAATTAAGTTCTCAGCAATTTCTAGCGCTTGCTCACCATTATCTGGCTGAGCAATCAATAAATTTTCTGTATCAACACCTAATTTTTCTGCGTAGAAACGGTCAAATGCGTGTTCTGCATCAATGATTGCTGCAATACCACCATTTTTTTGACATTCCGCAATTGCATGAATCGCTAAAGTGGTTTTACCAGAAGATTCTGGTCCGTAAATTTCTACGACCCGTCCTTTAGGAAGTCCATTAATACCTAAAGCAACATCTAGGCTTAATGAACCAGTAGGAATAGTTTCTGCATGAACGACTTGCGAATCGCCTAAACGCATTACTGTACCTTTTCCGTAAGACTTGTCTAAACGATCAACTGTTAGTTGAAGTGCTTTTAATTTGGCTTCTCTATTATCTTTTGCCATTGTTTTGATATTTAAATATATGAACCAACTTTTTGTTTTAATTACAGTACAAATTTAAAACTTTTGTTAAACTAAAACAAGTTTTATAAGTAAAAAAATGACGTTTTTTTTGAAAAAAGATTTGCCAGTAAAGCTAGGAAAGATTAATTTAAAGTGGTAAGTGATTGGTAGTCAGTGTTTTATGCGAAGGAAGGATTGGGCTAAAAAGATAAACAATTGATTGATGGAAAATAAGAATAATGATTTAAAACGCAATAATATCATTTTTTTGATGATAAATAAAAGTATTACATATCTAAATATATGTAAAATAGTAGTTATTTATAGTAAAAGCAAACTATTGAATAAAGCAAGGAAGTATCTGACGACACTTCCTTGCTATGAATTATTTTACTCTGAGTCGTTGCCCTACTCGAATCGTCGCGGAAGACAAATTATTTAAGCGCATAATCTCTTCTACACTTACGCTATGTTGACGTGAAATACGGTATAGTGTTTCTCCACCTTGCACAGTGTGGTACTGTGCACTTGGTTGTGGATTAGCTGGTGGTGCTGGTGGATTATAAGTAGGTTCTTCAATTGCTGGTTCAGGTCTTGTCACTGGTGGTCGTTCATCTCGTGGAGGTTGTGGAGTTGGAGTCGATTCGATTTCAGGACGTGGAGTTACGGGGGGAAGTTCAGGCTCGATCTCTGGCAAGTCTTCTTCCATTTCAAATTCATCCTCGTCTTCCATATCCAAAGTTGGGCGTTCATCACGCGTACGTTGCGAACGTAATCGAGGTGGTTTTTTACTTTTACCACGTAGCTTTAGTTCTTCTCCTTCGGCTGGCTGACTACCTTTTTCCATGCGATTTCGCTTATACAGTTTTTTTAACTTCATACCGTACATCTGTGAAATATCATACATGGTCTGCCCTGCCTGTACTTTATGCGAGGATTTGCGTCCACGGAAAGAACTACGCTTAGGTTGAATAAAGATAGGAGTACCTTCGGCTAATTTTTGATCCTCGTTTCCTAATTCTTCATTATATTTTAATATCGCTTTCAAATCTACGGCAGCTCGATTGGAAATATCTGCAGGTGTTTCTCCTGCTTGTGCAGCGATCACTTTTACGTCGTTAATCGTACTCAAACCGACTAATACGGGACGATCGGATGAACCACTAGACGTATTGTTTTTCTGCTCTTTTTTATTGCGATCTTTTCGCTTCTTACGTTTTCCACCACTAGCAATCTCTACTGCTTCTTGGTCGTATTCGTTTAAACTATACGTTTCAATGATTGAAATCAATTTACGGTCATAATTCGCTCCCGTTGCGTAACCAGCTCGTTTTAAACCTCGTGCCCAACGTTTATAATCTTGTCCGTCTAAGCGAAATAAAAAACCATAGCGATATGCTTTACGCGAGTCTCGTAAAAATTCAGAATGCGCGATATAGCTTGCCTCGCCATTCTTATAGGCTCGAAAACAGCTCTTTTGCAATTTACCGTTTTCGTCATAATCATCATCTTCGCGGTAGACCGTTTTGCCGCTCCACTGCGACTTCGAGCCGCACTTCATACCAAAATGATTATTCGCACGCCGTGCAAGATAGCTTTTACCAGAATTAGATTCTAAAATACCTTGTGCCAACTTGATACTTGCTGGAACGCCCGCTCGATTCATTTCTTCCATCGCAATATCCTTGTACTTTTCGATGTATTTCAAACGGTCTTCGTTACCTTGCGCAGCTACGTTCGTCCATACAAGGGCAATTAGAGAGACGAGAATTATTTGCTTCATCAAATTATAGATTTTATCATAGTTCCTAATAATCCTTCTTATCTTCGGAATAGATTTTAAAAACGCATCGCAAATCCTTTGGTAATATGCGCCTACGCCATCTTATTATTTTATTAACCTTCTTCCTACATCTTTTCGCTTGCAAAGATACAAATTCATCCGAAGCAGTTGGAAATGAAACGACTACACCTTCAGAAGAAATTACAAATGAAGAGGAAGAGGCTATAGTGGCAGAATTGCCTACTTATGTTTATCCGTGGGTAGATCAGTTACGTATTCGAGATACGCCAGGCACAAAAGGTGTAGTATTAGGAAAACTAAAAGAAAACGAACCGCTGGAATACCTCGGTGAAGAGACTGTAGAGCAGCACGAAACGACGCTGCGTGGAAAAACAGTCAAAGCGCCTTGGATAAAAGTAAAAACAAAAAGTGACATTACTGGCTGGATATTCGGTGGAGCGACTACAACTCAAGCTCCCGCACGAGACATGTCCACTTCCCCATTTGATGATTGTTATAAAAAAGGAGCTAAACGTTGGCGGCAAGATGATAACTGCTTCGAAGCCATCGCAAAGAAACAATTCCGTAACGATCGGCAATTTGTACGTGAACGTAATGGAGCATATTTATTGACTTTACTGGACGGAACATTCAAGGTGTTTGATATAAAAGACGCAACTGCAACGGAAGAGTTGTTAGCCTACACTTATATTTTCTATTTAAAAGAAATGGGCTTTTTTGTTTTAAAAAGAACTTTCCCAGAGCGATCAGATTATCTATTGGTGAATGATAAAACTGGAAAAGCGACTGCAATGAGTGGCATACCGAAAGCTTCCCCCAACCGCAATTTTATCCTTACTTTAGATAATCAAAAAGATACTTCTTCAATTGAAATTTGGGAATTAAGTGATGTGGGATTGAATATTGTTTGGGAACGCCAATTAAGTGAAGAGCAAGCATTCCGACCTTGGTGGCTTGATAATAAAGCAATTCAGCTCGTAACGCAATCAACGGATCAACCCAATAAAGCTGCGGATACGAGCCTGATTTTGCTAGATGAAACGGGAGAATGGGTGTATGAAGATAGAAATGCAGCCGAAATTTGATTTTTTAGAATTGGGACTTGCGCATTATTATAAAAAAACATACCTTTGCACTCGCAAAAAACGGCGCGGTAGCTCAGCTGGTTAGAGCGCAGGATTCATAATCCTGAGGTCGGGCGTTCAAGCCGCCCTCGCGCTACAATAATTACCCATGATTCGATAAGAGTCATGGGTTTTGTTTTTTGTACCATGATAAAATCAAAAAGGTTGCTATCATTAAAGACAGCAACCTAAATCGGATTATTAATTCTACCTATCTAAAAAAAAATTAGCTTTCATAACTTGCGAGAACAAAAAGCGCTCACAATTGGGTGATATTTATTATGTATAGAGATTTAATGACTCATTTGATTTTAAACAAAAAACGACTTTTTACTACTATTTACATAACCGAACTTTAGCATAAGTCAGGTTTCTAAATTTATGTAACCGTTAGAAAAGTAATCTCTACGCTAAATTTTTCCCACATTTAATTTTTCCGCTCCATTCCGTTACCTTTGCACCTTCTTTTCAGCGACCTCCCATATTTATTCGCTCGAAATGGAAAACTTATCATTAGAATCATACTAAAAATAAACACTCGTGCGGATAGTGCGCCGTCCACCGTCAACCGTCCGCCGTCAACCGTTTTCAGAAATGGCAAATCAAAAAATTCGCTCGGCACTCGTTTCCGTTTTTAATAAAGAAGGTCTAGAACCAATTATTCGAGAATTGGAAAAACATAACGTTACTATCTATTCTACGGGTGGAACGCATCGATTTATTGAAGGCTTAGGTGTAAAAGTGGAAGCAGTAGAAGATGTGACTTCTTATCCATCAATTTTGGATGGACGAGTAAAAACATTGCACCCTAAGGTATTTGGTGGAATTCTTGCGCGTCGCGAAGCAGCACATTTAGACCAATTGAAAGAATACGAGATTCCCGAAATTGATTTAGTGATTGTGGATTTATATCCGTTTGAGGAAACGGTTGCTTCTACTAATGATGAAAGTGCAATTATTGAGAAGATTGACATCGGAGGTATTTCGTTGATTCGTGCAGCAGCAAAAAATTATAAAGACGTCGTTGTTGTTCCTTCCAAGAATGAATACGAAATGTTGTTGGAGATTTTAAAAGAAAAAGGAAATGAAACGAGTTTGGATGATCGCCGTGAATTAGCGCGTCGGGCATTTAAAGTTTCTTCCAATTATGACATTGCCATTTTTAATTATTTCAATGAAGGCACTGCTGATTTATCGTTTAAATACAGCATTCACCGTTCGGACATTTTACGTTACGGCGAAAATCCACATCAAAATGGTGTATTCTTCGGTGACTTTGATGAAATCTTTGATAAGTTAAGTGGGAAGGCAATTTCTTACAACAACTTAGTAGATATTGACGCAGCAGTACAGATTATGCGCGAATTTAAAGATGCGCAACCTTCTTTCGCTATTTTGAAACATACTAATACCTGTGGTGTAGCTACGCGTCCTTCTCTGTACGATGCTTGGACAGCAGCTTTAGCTTGTGATAATGTCTCTGCTTTTGGAGGTATTTTCGTCTGTAATCGTTCCGTTGATTTAAAAACGGCACAAGAGGTGAATAAACTGTTTTATGAAGTAATCATTGCACCCGATTTTGATACAGATGCCTTAGAATTACTAAAAAGTAAGAAGAAACGCGTTTTATTAAAAATCAAAGATTTCTATGTGCGTTCGCGCTCTTTCCGTAGTTTATTAAATGGAGTAGTGGAACAAGATGCGGATTTGAAATCAGAAACGCGGGCAGATTTAAGAACGGTTACGAAAAAAGCACCTACAGCTGGTGAAGTTGAAGATTTGTTATTCGCTAGTTCTTGTGTAAAACACTTAAAATCGAATGCCATTGCACTTGTGAAAAATAAGCAATTAATTGGCATGGGGTGTGGTCAACCTTCGCGCGTAGATGCATTGCGTCAAGCAATTAATAAAGCGAAGGCTTTTGGTTTTGACCTGACGGGCGCAGTAATGGCATCCGATGCTTTTTTCCCGTTCCCTGATTGTGTAGAAATTGCTGATAAGGCAGGGATTACTGCGGTTATCCAACCAGGCGGTTCGATCAAAGATCAATTAAGCATTGATTATTGTGATGGTAATGGTTTATCGATGGTGATGACAGGAACGCGCCATTTTAAACATTAAGGGGATACTGGATATTGGATATTGGAAAATACAGTCCAATGTCCAACATCCAATATCCAATATCCAGCTATATGAACTTAGCAATTGATATTGGGAATACGCGGACGAAGATTGGCGTTTTTGATCAGGCTAATCTGATTCATAAAGAAGTCTGGGAAGCGACGGATTTAGCAAAATTAACTGCGTTAGCAACCAACCACTGCGTAGAAAAGTGCATCTTTTCGAGTACTGCTCATTTACAAGCTACGTTTTTAGATTGGACAAAGCAGTTTTCGACGGCTATCGAATTAGACTCACTTACACCAATTCCAATCGTCAATCAGTACAGCACGCCACATACTTTAGGTAAAGATCGATTGGCGGCAGTTGTTGGAGCTTATGCGTTTTATCCGCAACAAAACTGCTTAATTATAGATGCGGGAACTTGTATTACTTACGAATTCCTGACGGCGGAAGGCATTTATTTAGGTGGTAATATTGCTCCAGGTTTACGGATGCGAGCACGAGCAATGCATGAATTCACCGCAAAATTACCATTAATTGATATAGAAAATAATATTATAAATCCGATTGGAAATACAACTGTTTCTGCCATGCAAAATGGCACAACTTGGGGTGCAATTTTAGAATCTGTCGGAACAATTGATTACTGTAAACAACATTTTGGAACAACCAAAGTGATACTAACGGGCGGCGATGCAGCTATTTTTTATCAAAATCTAACGCAAGCAACGACCGTTCACGCTAATTTAGTCCTCCATGGATTGAATAAAATTTTAAATTATAATGTTGAAACCGTTCAATAGGTACGCTTTTTTACTATTTACAATACTACTTTCCTTAACCGTTTCCGCGCAGACCAACAGCGGCAGTGGCGTAACGGATAACTCCCCTTATTCTCGTTTGGGTTTAGGTGATTTAGTGAACCAAAATTTTGCAGCGGCGAATGGAATGGGAAACCTTTCTGCTACGCTACACGATGGTTTGCATCTGAATATTTTAAATCCTGCTTCTTACGCTCATTTGCAAGCAACGGCTTTCGAAGTAGGATTCTACGGGGAGTATGCTAGTCTGCAAAGTGGTGAACAAGCGACTAATTTTTGGAATGGAAACTTAAATTATTTAGCCGTTGGGTTTCCAATCAAGAATCCAATTAATAAAGTATTGGATCGAGATAAATCGCCTTGGGGCTGGGGTATGAATATTTCCTTGACGCCTTATTCACGGGTGGGGTACGATATTGAAACGGATGTCCAAATCGATACGCTACAAACCAGTAACTTCTTTCGAGGCACAGGAGGTACGTATAAGATTTTATGGGGAAATGGAGTACGGTATAAAAATTTAAGCTTCGGTGTTAATGCAGGGTTTATTTTTGGTAAAATTTCTAATGAACGTATCGTAACTTTAGATAACGCTGATTCCCATTTCTTTTTTAATGAACTGTCGGATGAATTCAGTGTCAATGGTTTCGTTTGGAATGCAGGGATACAATATGATATTATTTTAGACCAAAAAGAAACGACTACAAATGCCGCATTTACAGGGAAACGATTAATCATCGGTGCTTATGGTAATTCAACAACTGGAATAGAAACCAATACGAGTCAATTATATACGCGCTTACCTGTTCCAGCTACCTTCGGAATACGTGCTGATACTATCACTGCTACTAGTGGAGTGATTGAGCCAGGGCAGTTGCCAGCTGAGTTCAGTTTTGGCTTGATGTATGAAAATACTAACAAATTTCGGGCGGGAGCAAATATGCATTATGGTTATTGGAGTGGTTATGAAAATGCTAATCAAGATGAAGTATTGTCAGATAGTTACGAATTTTCAGCAGGAATAGAAATTACGCCTGATATTCTATCTTATAATAATTACTGGAAGAAAGTACGCTACCGCTTTGGTGGATTTTATGGAAATGATCCTCGTAGCTTTCAAGGAGAGCAGTTGCAAAGATATGGTGTAACGCTTGGGTTTGGTCTTCCTATCATCTTGCCTCGCCAACAGACTTCTTATGTCAATTTCGCATTAGAAGCAGGACGTTTTGGGTTAACTGATAGCTTGCATGAAAACTACTTGCGGATGACGCTTGGGTTTACACTGACCGACAATACTTGGTTCTTTAAACGTAAGTTTAATTAAGAAACTGTTAATTGTACTCTAAAAAGTGTTTCGAATCATTACTTTTGCATCCATATAGCGTCACGACGTTAGTGACTTTTAACAAATAAAGTTGCGAATGTTATAGAGAAGCAAAACAATTCAGCGGAAATATTACTTCTAAACAAGATTCCGTTTAATTTAAAATAAGCGTATGTTTTGATACTTAATCAACCTTACGTTTTAGGATAAACCAATTTTTTACAAAAACTATTATTGATAAAAACTCAATTGATTATGAAAAAGATACCATTGCAAATGATAGCATCCATGTTGATGGGAATGGCGATGTTGCTCATTTCAACTGTTAGTTATGCGCAGTGCGAAACTTGGGTCGATTCTCCAACGAAAGATCAGGCAGAAGAAGCGCACGTATTATATCGTCAATTTGTAAAAGCTGAAGATTATGATCAGGCTTTTGAACATTGGAAAAAAGCTTATGAATTGGCACCAGCAGCAGATGGTGGTCGTTCTTTCCACTATTCAGATGGTCGTAAAATCTACAAAGCATTTTTAGCAAAGGAAACGGATGAAGAAAAGAAAAAAGAATATAAGGATACAATTTTGAAACTCTACGATCAACAAGCAGAATGTTATCCTGAGGAAGCTGCATTTGCACTTGGTCGTAAAGGTTTTGATATGTTCTATACATTGAACTCTTTATACAGCGAAAACCTTGCAGTACTAGAACAAGCTATGGAAACAGGTGGCAACGATATAGAATATATCGTGATGGATCCAGCAGCACGTATCGTTGTTTATCAATTCAAAAATGAACTAATAGATGCCGAAAAAGCACGCGCTTTAAATCTGAAAATGAATGAAATCGCTGACTACAACGTAGAAAATAACGAGAAGTACGGTACGCAGTGGAAAACAGCACAAGAGGCTATGAACGGTCTCTTCGTCGAAATCGAAGATCAGATTTTTGACTGTGATTATTTTAAAAATAAACTATTACCCAAGTATAAAGAGAATCCAGAAGACATGGATGTAATCAAGTTTGTTTATAATAAATTGAAGCAGCAAAACTGTGATGCAGCAGATGTTGATTTGATGGAATTAAAGACGAAATATGAGACGAAAGCTGCGGCAATCAATGCAGCCAAGCAAGCAGAATTTGAGGCAAATAACCCTGGGGTTATGGCTAATAAAATGTACAAAGCAGGTGACTACCCTGGTGCGATTGCTAAGTATAAGGAAGCGATTGCAACCGAAACAGACACTCAAAAGCAAGCTAGTTATTATTATTCTATTGCTTCTATTCAGTTCCGTAAACTCAAATCTTACGGAGCAGCTAAACAAAGTGCTCTAAAAGCAGTGACACTGCGTAATAATTGGGGAGAACCTTATATGCTCATTGGTGATATGTACGCCACATCAAGTAGAAATTGTGGCGATGCTTGGCAGCAACGCCTAGCAGTGTTAGCAGCAATGGAAAAGTACTCCTACGCAAAATCTATTGATTCTTCTGTGACTGACGATGCAAACAAAAGTTTAGGTCGCTACCGTAGTTCTTTACCGAGCAAAGAAGAAGGCTTCATGCGTAAAGTAAAAGAAGGTCAAAGAGTAAAAGTAAAATGTTGGATTGGTGAAACTGTAAAAGTACGTTACCAATAACTGAATAATTGGTAGTGTTTGAATTGATAGCTTGCAGTTGCAACTTTTATCGATTCCGCTATTTTATATTTATCTTACAGCGAGGTTACCCAAGTCAAACTGGGTAACCTCGTTGTAATTTTATTTCAATCGAAATTAGAATAAATGCGTTGGTTGCTATTTATTATTGGTTGTTGTTTTTGCGGAAGTACGGTAATTGCTCAAAAGTTATCACCGCGTGAATTGAAGCGAAATGGTAAGGTTTATTTTAATAATTATCACTACTATAAGGCGTACGATCACTTGCAAAATTATTATCAAATTAACCCTAAAGACAATGATATTTGGGAGTCGTTAGGTATCGCTGCCTACCACGTTAATCAACTTGCAGTGGCTCAACAGTTACTTCAAAAGGTAACGGAAAATAATCG
>JBGCES010000601.1:0-4271 GCA_045106545.1 Saprospiraceae bacterium | reverse complement strand
TGTTAATTATCAATTAATTACAACACATTTCTTACCATAAAAAATGAACGACTTTTCTACCACAAAATTTATCATTTTACTAAAAACACTATCTGAACCAGAGCTTAAACAATATGCCAACTGGCTAAAATCTCCGTGGTGCAATTCTAACAAAAACCTCAGTGCTCTTTTTGAAATCATCCGTAAAGATTATCCCGAATTTGCTAACCCTAAATTGACGAAAGAGAAGTTGTTTCGTAAGGTTTTACCGAAAGGTAAATTTAGCGCTCGACGAATGAATAATCTGCTTTCTGAAGCTGCACAATCCTTGGAGCAATTTTTCACCTTTCAACACTTACAAAATCATCCGCAAGTTCAAAATGATTTCCTCAATCAAGAATTACAAAAACGCCACCTCGATGATTACTTTTTTAAAAATATCGAACGTGATATTAGTGAGCTAGAAGAAAAATCCGTTAAAGACTGGGAAGACCACCTCCAACTCTTACAATGGCATCGGCGCATCTATCATCATCCGACGCAACAACCACGGATGCGCCCAGGTGGACAAACCATCGTGCGCATGGGCAATTGGATATTTTATACGCTTTGGAACGAGCGGCAATTATTAATGAGAAAATTGCGCGAAAGCGAATTTTAAAAAATGAAGAACACGATATTACCGATGAACTAGCCAAGTGGAAAGTGCTGACCAAAGGTTTGGAACATCCCGCTTTGGAACTGTATCGGATGCGGTTTGCTTATACGGAAGAAGATCAATTGGAACAGTATTTTGCATTGCGGGATTTATTTTTTGAGGTTTTTGAGGGGCTGAATGAGAAGGAGCAGAAAATACACTTCTTTGGATTATTAAATAATTCAACAAGTCTTATCAGAGCAAATAAATTAAAGATAAAAGATACATTTGTCCTTTATAAAAATGGTTTAGAAAAAAGAATTCTAATAACTGATGACAAGCTAAATATAAGCACTTATGTTATAGCTCTATCAATAAGTAACTACTGTAAGAGATTTGATTTTTCTGCGAAACTATGTTCTGATTATATAAAATATTTACACCCCGACTTACAAAATGATGCTATGCATTGGGCATCCGCACATACTCAATATTGGAGTAAGAATCTTTATGAAAGTCTCAATATTCTTATACAATATAATTTTACAAACGACTACATTTCTCTAAGGGTTAAAATGCTAATGACACAGTTATATTTTGACTTACACTTAGTAGATAACTCTTATGAAGAATACTTACATAGCTACTTTAACTCCTTTGAAAAATGGCTATCAAGAAATAAGTTATTATCAACAAATGCTAAGAAATCTTATCTTCGATTTGTACAGATATGCAGAAAGTTAACAAAACTAAATACTGAAATTCCATTCGATGAAGAAAGAGTAAAGTGCATATTAGCAGATGAATTAAACATTCAAGCAATCGAGTGGATAAAAGATAAAATTGTTCAAATATTGTTTTTGCAAAAAAAACGGAACGAGGACTCAATAGTTGAGCCCTTGTTCTCTAGAAAAAATTTAGATAACTAGATCATCCACAATAACAATCGTCTGCGTACTATCCACTTGCGCAGAACTATTCCCTCCTTTTAGTTGCAAGGTTTGTTGATAAGATAATATTTCCAATTTGTCATAGGTTTTGATTTCTTTGAGCGTTTTTCTTGTTGTCTTTTTCATGTTAAAAGTTTTTTGTAAAAAAATATGTTTACCAGAAACAAGATACATTCGTTTCCTCAAAACAACAATAAAATAAACATATAACTATATTTTATTTCAATGTAATGCTAAATATTAGCTTACCTACTAAATCCAATCGATCTGATTTAGAATTTTTTGTTGTACTTTTATCCGACGATTAAAAATCAAGAAATATTAAAAATGTACGACCTAACGGATACAAAATTTATCACCTTACTAAAAACGCTGAACGAAGAAGAATTAAAGTCATTCGGGCTTTGGCTTAAGTCGCCCTGGTGTAACACTAACAAAAATCTCACTACCATTTTTGAGATTATCAAAAAGGATTATCCCTATTTTAACAATCCTAAATTGACTAAAGAAAAGCTATTTAAAAAAGTCCTACCTAAAGGCAAGTTTAGTGCTCGCCGTATGAATAATTTGTTATCTGAAATAACTCAATCTCTGGAAAAATTCCTCGCCTTCCAACGACTTACTAACGATCCGCAAAAGCAAAGAGATATACTTAGTATAGAATTACAAAAACGTAATTTAGACGATTTTTTTTTAAATATGTAGAACGTGATATTGCAAATTTGGAGGCGAAGGAGGTGAAGGATTGGGAGGATTACCTGCAGCTATTACAATTCTATCAACGAATATATTACTCCCCGGTACAACAGCCCAAATTTCTATTTGGTAATCATACTATCAAAAAAATGGAGCAGGCATTAGATATGATATATGCTTTAGAGAAGGCTATAATCATCAACGAAAAAATTATACGCGAACGTGTATATAGAGAGGAGAAATACAATATCTCAGAAGGAATAAATCAATGGAAAGCAATCAAAAAAAATTTAACCCACAATGCCTTGGATTTGTATCAGATGCGTTTTTCTCATGAAAAAAATAATTTACTAGAAAACTATAAAGACTTACGAGATTCTTTTTTTGAAACATTTGATAATTTAAACCATAAAGATCGAAAAATCAACTTACTCTCTCTCTTAAATGATTGTTTCAGATTAATCAAAGCCAAAGTACTCAAAATAGATGCTACTCTTGAATTATATAAGTTCGGTATTCAAAACAATTTATTACTTAGCAGAGGAAAAATAACCGTTCATCAATTTGTGACCATAATTATGGCAAGTAATTATAAAGGTGATTTTGAGTACAGCAAGTTTTTTTTAGCAAATTATACTGATAAGCTAAATCAAAACATTCAACACGATGCAAACGCATGGGCTACTGCACATATTTTCTATTGGATGGAGGATCTTGATAAAAGTTTAGATATTTTGATTAATCACAGCTTCACACTACAGTTTTTCCAGCAAATTAGCAAGGCACTGACTACGCAAATCTATTTTGATATGTACTTAAAGGACGATTCATACGAGACTTTGTTATATAATCACCTTAATGCTTTTGAAAAATGGATTACTCGCGAGAAAGTTAGATCAAAAATTCTAAAATCATCTTTTCTTCGATTTATCCAATTAACTCGCAGAATAGCAAAATATCATTCGGATCCTAACACACAAGTTAATAAAGTTAGCAAAATATTAGAAACTGAAAATAATATTCAAGCTGCGGAGTGGTTACGTTCAAAATTAAATTTTATAATAAAACACAGAGGTCGAAATAACTAATTACTAGTTATTTCGACCTCAATACTTTAAATAATTACTATATCTTCCGTAATAACAATACTCTGCGTACTATCAATCTCTTCCTCACCTTTACTATCATCCCCTTTATTCAACTGTGCAGGCGACAACAACATCTGCAAGTAACCTTCGCTACCATTCGATTCCAAAAGCATAAACTCACGGCTAATCGTCTTGCCCGTCGGTGAGATAAATTGTAGTTCTTGTACATCGGAGCATTCGGCATCGGTAAAGTCTAATTCACCGCTAAATTCGATGGAAAGTTCGGCGGTTTCGCGGGAATAATCCGCGCTGATTACTCGTAATTCAATTGTTGAAAACTCCCCGTCCAAACTAGCCGTGTGGGACTCGGAAGACGCTACCGTCAATTGTTGGGTAGCCACATTAGTAGTAGCAAGGTCAGCAGGTATCGGCAATTCTTCTGGCGAACAAGCCGTAAAACAAAGTGCTACAAATAGAAATAATACAGAAAATAAGTTGTTCATGACAAAAAAGGGTTGCTCCGCTGCGCTCGGCAGCGGATCGGTTAAGAGAAAATGATGTTTAGTGCGGCTCGCTCGTGGCGATACCGCGTCATTTCCGTCCCCAATTCATCATGTGCACCTGATGAAACTGAGTTTAGCACATAGCCCGGTCAGGCGTAACGAGGGCGACTCGTTGCGCGACCAGCGGAGTTGTTTTTTGGGTGAAGGGTAAAGGGTTAAAGGGCGAAGGGTTCACGACTGACGTGCCCTTGACCTTCAAATAATGTAAAATTTAAAAGGCTAAATTTAAAATGTAAAAGTATGCGGCTCGTCGAACTGACTCGGAAGTACTTTTACATTAATCCACTCCTTGAGCCTTTTTCCCGTTTTTTGAGTGAGACAGACAGGAATGTCTGTCATCCAAAAAAAGAGATGCCGG
>JBGCES010000600.1:0-6642 GCA_045106545.1 Saprospiraceae bacterium | reverse complement strand
ATTACAATCAACCAAAAGAAACCTGACATTAATGAGTTCAACCGCAGGGCGTTAAGTGTTTCACTAAAACTTTTCATAATGGGGACGATCAAGTCTGATCCCCAATGCGCTAATGCTGTTCCTCCAAAAGCAAAGGCAAGCATCACAAAAACCTCGGCTGTCGTTGGAATCTTTGCCATCTGCGCACTGTAACTTTCTACGCGCTTTTTTAAATCCTCAATCGCAGAATTATCTGCTTTTAACTTCCTGTCCAGTCGATCCGAAATATTAGCACCATATAGTAAGAAACCCATCCAGATATTTGCAACGACTACATCGACCACGATCATGGAAGCGAAAATACGATCCTGGACTTCAAATATTTCCTTCATTGCCGTCTGATTCGCACCACCACCAATCCAACTGCCCGCTACGGTTGAAAGCCCTCGCCAAATTTCATCGGGTGTGGCATTACTTACCAGCTCTGGCGCAACGTACAACACGACTAGCAGTGCAATCGGACCACCGATGACAATCCCTAGCGTAGCTGCCAAAAACATAATAATTGCCTTAGGACCGAGGTTAATAATTCCCTTAAAATCAATACCTAAACATAATAATACTAAACAGGCAGGCAATAAATAACGCGATGCCATGAAATATAATTTGGAACTTCCCACGTATGCACCATAGTCATTTTCGGTTAGCCCCTGAGCTTTTAAGAACAAAACAATTTCTTCGTAAGTCATACCTTTGAGCGTCTGTAAAGACACATCAATATTGCTCGCTTCCACTAATGTCATCAAATCGTTGCTAAACCATTTAGCCGCAATTAAACCAAACGGATAGTGAAGGAGGGCAGGAATAAAGTAGCAGAGTAGAACAGAAGGTAAATAAGTATAGAATTTTTTCCAACCTTTGCTATCGCTGTTTGATGTGACGAAGATAGCGGCGAGCACGATAATCAGCAACCCGAGTACGGTTGCGTCGTTTGTAAAAAAGGGTTCCATATTTTGAATTTGTAGGTGTTAGTTTAGAGTTGGAAGTTATATTTTATGCGTAACTTTTCCGAAAGATATAAAATCATCAATTAAAAAAAGTCAAAAAGTAAATTCTATTTATTTATCCATATATCAGATTTAATGCAGCATAACGACGAATTTTTCTTAAAAAAAGCGATTGAAATCGCCAAAATGGGTATGCGTCAAGACCTCGGTGGGCCCTTTGGCGCAGTAGTGGTAAAAGACGGCGAAATCGTTGGACAATCCAGCAATTTAGTTACTTCTACCAACGATCCTACCGCGCACGCCGAAGTCAGCGCCATCCGCGATGCGTGTAAAAATTTAGCAACTTATCAATTAGACGGCTGCGTTTTATACACCTCCTGCGAGCCTTGTCCGATGTGTCTCGGTGCGATTTACTGGGCGCGTCCCGAACGAGTCGTTTACGCCGCGACGCATGAAGATGCGGATGAAATTGCTGGATTTGATGATAAATTTATCTACGAAGAATTGGATAAAAAACCAGCCGATCGTAAAATTAAAATGGTGCAAATGTTAGGTGAACGGGGCAAAGAACCATTTTTAGAATGGAAAGAGAAAGAGGATAAAAAGAGGTATTAAGATTATTGCAAGCGTTCGCGTAGCATTTGCTTTTTACGACGAGAGACTTCTACTTGACTGCCGTCTTGCAAGGTGAGCGTGCCGTCGTTTGCGAGTTCTTTAATAAAATGCAGATTGACCAAATGGGATTTGTGAACGCGGAAAAAGTGGTGGTCACTTAGAATCGCATCGTATTCTTTGAGCGTTTTGGACGCTAGAAATTTCTTTCCATTTTTTAAATAAAAGAACGTATAATTATTACTCGCCTCACAGCGAATGATGTTTTCCATTTTGAAAAAGACCGTATTTTCTTTAGTGGTGATGGCTAGTTTTGGAGTTTGATTTTCGGTGTTTTCTAAGTTTTCAAGAAAGTTTTGATACAATTCATCCTGATCCTTGTTGTTTTCTCGCTGCTCCCAAAAGCGTTGAAAAGCCATTTTTAACTCATTAGGGTCAATTGGTTTTAACAAATAATCCAAGGCAGAATAGCGAATCGCTTTGATAGCATATTGGTCGTAGGCTGTCGTGAAAATAATCGAAAAATGCTGTTTAGAGATTTCTGCCAGCAAATCAAAACCATTCATAAAAGGCATTTCCACATCCAAAAAAACTAAATCAGGTTGGTATTTTTGAATCAATCGCAATCCTTCGATTCCACCGTCTGCTTCGATGATATTCGTAATTTCTGGTAGATGCTTTTCAATTAATATCCTTAAAATATTGCGCGCGCGGCGTTCGTCATCTACGATAATGGCTTTGATCATACGGATAGAGTTTTAGTTGAAATAGTAACGCGGAAAATGAATATTGTCATCATAAATTTTCAGATTTATAACCAAGGTTGTACTAGTTTTTTTGACGCTGATTTTTTATGATTTTTATGATTCAAGTAGGTCGTGAGCGACATTAGACCTACTTGAATCATAAAAATCTGCGTCTATCTGCGTCAAAAAAATAATCGTTTTCAGCCATCATATTTATTCACAAATCATTGGGCAACCGTAAAACAACCCGTGTCCCCGTCGCTTCATCATTTTCAATCAAATCAATAATCTCCACTTCGGCTGTTTTTTTACTTTGAGCAGCAATAATTTTCAAGCGGTCACTCACCATTTTTAAGGCTTGCGATTGCGTTTTAAATTTTCGACTGGCTTTCAATTCCTGCGCTTTGGCGCGACCAACGCCGTTATCTTCAATGGTGCAAATCAGCAATTCCTCGTCTGAACTAAAACGAACTTGTAACTTCGATTTTCCTTTTTTGTGCATCAAACCATGCCAGATCGCATTTTCTACAAAAGGCTGTACCATCAAACTTGGCAGCAGCATTTCGCCCGTTTCTTCCATATCATCTACGTCAATATCATAGCTAAATTTATCATCAAATCGCAGTGCTTCCAATTCTAAATAAAGCTGCAAAATCTCTATTTCTTCCTCCACAGCAATCAAACTTTTGGAAGAACTATTCAATACCCGCCGCATTAGCCGCGAAAATTTATACAGATATTCGTAAGCCGCGTCAACCTGACCAGTGATGATACATTCCTGAATGGCGTTCAGACAGTTAAAAATAAAATGCGGATTCATTTGGGCGCGGAGGGCTTTGGTTTCTAATTCCGCAATCATTTGTTGAACCCGACTGCGTTCGCGTTCCGATTTGCGAATTTGTGCGATCCGATACCGATAAAAAGCGTAGGCAGTTGCCAAGATAAATAAAATAACCGCCGCAATGAACCACGCACGTTGCCAAAAAGGAGGATTGATTTGAAAACGATATTCCAAAGGCTGTTCCGTTGGAATATAATCGTTGTTATACGCCATTAATCGAAAAACATAGTCGCCTGGATGGAGATTATTAAAGGTGACAGTCCGATCTTTGGTGTCGTTGCTCCATGTTTCCTGCAAACCTTGTAGCTGATAACGATACCTGATTTTTGCGGGATTTTTTAAACTAACGGCAGTATAATTAAAGGTAATCCGATTTTCGGTATGTTTTAGCGCGATCGGCTTGCGATTACCGAGTGGTTGATCCAATATTTCTATGTCGTCCAAGTGGAGTAGGGGCGGCTCGTGATTGATTTTGATAGCCGCAGGATCAAAGGAGAGTAAGCCCATCGAAGTGGCTGCCCAGATTACATTTTGTTGGTCATTATATAAACGGATATTTTGGTAAGCTTTGTCAAATAAGCCATCGGCAGCGTTATAATTGATTGGATGATAGCCTTCTGCTTGCTTTTTTAAAACAGAAATTCCAAGGTAAGAACCCAGCCAGACATCGCCCGTTTGATTGATCGCGATACTCAATAAGAAATCAGAAGCCAAACCATTTTTTGCATGATAATTTGCTAATAATTCCAATTTTTGCTCCCTCGTGATTTTATATTGCAATAAACCTTTTCCCTGCGTCGCAATCCATAATTGATTAAATTCATCAATCGCTAAATCAATGATATTCGGCTGATTATCAAAGAGTTGAAAAAGCTGAATGCTGTCGTTTTTATAAAAATATAGACCTGTGGAAGTTCCGAACCAAATCGTCCCAAATTTATCTTGTACGATTTGATTAGTCTGCGTTTTGGCTAAGCCTGCGCGTTCAGAGTAATTAATAATGTTGCGCATCGTATCCGCTTCCCAATCCATTTCTAATCGACTCACGCCCGCTGTATGCCCAATCCAAAGGTTCTTTTCGCGGTCTTGCGTTAAGCAAAACATATCTACTCCCAATTCAATCCCTTCCTCGTAAAACCAGTAATCCACTTGCTCGCCAGAATGATAGCGAACCACGCCGTCCCAATTCGACAGCAACCACAAATCGTCTTGATGGTCGAGCAAAACGTCGTAAATTTCACCACGTGGGAAACGCGCGGGAACGGGAATTTTACGATAATCACCAGCTGCGTTACGCACTAGATTTGTCTTAGTATTACCGCCAATTACTAATTCGCCCGCAGCATTTTCACCCAAAGAAAAAATACCATTTTTAACTAATTCCGTCACCTGCGGATGAAACGTAAAATCGCGACTGGTCATCTTGATTAATCCTTCGCGACTACCCAGCCAGAAATTACCTTCGCGGTCGCGAATCATGCAGATGAGCAATTTTATACCTTCATTTTCGTAAAGCGAATACTGATAAATTTGCTGCTCGTTAGCAATAATTTTAATACCGTTTTGGTCTAATATCCAGCGTCGATTATTGTAATCATGGATGGCAAGTGCATCATAGGAATCGCGTTGGTAAGGCGTATATTTTTCTTTAAAATTATTAGCTATTTTATAAATATATCCAGTGCGGTTACCTACTAAAACGGTATCGTTTTTTAATGGAAAGATGGACATAATCGCATCTTCGGCGCTTTCACCGATTTCTTTAAAATGTTCTCCGTCGTAGCAAATTAATTGATCAAAATCAGTAAAATAAATGTTTCCAGTCGAGTCACTACTAATGACATTGACATCTACATCCAATTGGAAATGTTGAAAAAAGGAAGTATCAATTTTCTGTTGAGCGAGCGCGAGTTTTTCTTTTCGTAAAACGGAAATGCGACTATCCGTACCCATCCACAGATCGCCTTGTGGCGAAAAATGTAGTACCCATAAACTTTCATTTTGTAGCTCATCGGCAAAGCGAACGGATTGAAAATTATCATTTTGTAAAAATGCCAAACCCGACGTAGTCGCTACCCAAAGCGTTCCAGTCGCATCTTCTCCGATGCCGCGTATTTGTCCAGCAGGTAATCCATCGCCCGTCGTGTAATTTTTAAATTCATAACCATTATAACGACTCAAACCTACGGGCGTTCCGATCCATAAATAGCCTTGTTGATCCTCATAAAGAGTTGTTACCTCCGACGACAATAACCCATCCTGCGTATCAAATACGCTAAAATGAAATGGCTGTGCCATTGCTACAACTTGCCAAAAAAGAAAGATTAGAACACAAATTTGCTTCATCTACCACAAAGCTATCTAAAAAAGGTGGGCAAAAAAATTGATAATTGACCGATAACTCATCAGCCGCTACCGATAACTCAAAACGATAAAATAATTCTACTGCTTCGCGCCTTTATACGACCAAATATGCGCTGGAAACCCCGATAAAATAAGGCTTTTACCGTTAACTCACTCAACTTTACCATTCCCTCATTTGAATAGGAATCAGCTGATAAACCTGCCATATTTGTATCATCAATCACACAAAATAATCATTTGTATTGACGAATAAATAAATCTTCCTTTTGAAATTTAGAATTAGCCTGATTTCTAAATTTTTTCAAATCATACAAATAATGACCATTTCTAAATTGAAAGATTTACTTATTCGTAGCCATTTAAAAATAAATATCATGAAAAATCTAAAATCGTTTTTGAGCTTATTCAGTCTGCTTTTCTTATCGATAAATATGGTGCAGGCACAACCTGCCGCTGACCTGATTCGCCCCGCTGCGCCAGCGGCTCAAAAAGCAAAAAAAGCTGCTCTACCCGATTTAATCGTAACGGGAATTAACCTCATCCGCTTATCTAATAATGACTTAAATTATTACGGTAACGAAATCACTGTCCCCGTTTTAGTCACGATAAAAAATGTAGGTAGAGGATATATTCCAGCCAATCGCCGCTTTTATGTTTTTGTCGGCGGAGGCGGTCGTCAATCTTTTATTACGGTTAATTCACGTGGAATCAGATCGGGACAAACGGTCACGCTACGCTCCAAAATGAAACTATCTGCTGCTTACAGTGGCAAATCTACCGTCTTTACCGTCGTTGCCGACCGCGATCGTACGAGTGATGATGTTTACACGGATAGTATCAGAGAAAGCAATGAACGAAATAACAGTTTTCGGACGCGTTTAAACGTGCCAAAATTTACGAAACGACTATCACTCGATGACCTACGCAAACAACGACCAAATGTAGTTGACCATCGCAAAAATAAAAGAGCAAATGTAGTTGACCACCGCAACTAACTGTGCTCGGCGACTTCGTCGCCTCGCAAAAGGGATTCTAAGGGAGCAAAAATTTGAGCTTTCTGATAGAAAGCTCAAATTTCTGCTCCCTTAAAACC
>JBGCES010000060.1:0-2904 GCA_045106545.1 Saprospiraceae bacterium | reverse complement strand
TGCCTCCTCTCCTACTGCCGTCGCTATGGTAGTCAAACCAACGGGACCGCCTTTGAATTTATGGATGATGGTATCTAAAATTTTATTATCCATTTCATCCAAACCGCTTTCATCCACATTCAAGGCTTCCAAACCGTATTTGGCAATCGCAACGTCAATCGTTCCATTACCTTTGATTTGGGCAAAATCGCGGACGCGGCGCAGCAGCGCATTCGCAATCCGCGGCGTTCCGCGACTGCGACCTGCGATTTCGTAGGCTCCTTTTTCTTCGATGGGGACATCCAAAATTTTCGCAGAGCGAATAACGATCCCTTTTAAGGTTTCTACATCGTAGTAATCTAAGTGGCAAGTAATGCCAAACCGCGCGCGCATCGGAGAAGTTAATAAACCCATCCGCGTGGTCGCGCCGACTAAGGTAAACGGATTCAAATTGATTTGTACGGAACGCGCATTCGGCCCGCTATCGATCATAATGTCAATGCGGTAATCTTCCATCGCAGAATACAAATATTCCTCCACGACATTATTCAAACGATGAATTTCATCGATAAATAAGACGTCGCCCTCTTCCAAATTGGTCAATAAACCCGCTAAATCACCTGGTTTTTCCATCACTGGTCCCGAGGTCATTTTCATATCGGTTCCCAATTCACTGGAAACGATGTGCGAAAGCGTCGTCTTACCCAAACCTGGAGGGCCATGTAATAAAACGTGATCGAGCGCTTCGCCCCGTTGGAGTGCTGCCCGAATAAAAATATCGAGGTTTTCGACGATTTTAGGTTGCCCACTAAAGTCACTGAGCGATTTTGGTCGCAATGCTTTATCGATGATCTGTTCCTCGGGTGTGAAATTATCGGTCGTCGCGTCTAAGTTTGGATTTGCCATATTCTTGGAGGACAGACATTCCTGTCTGTCAGTTTATTTTATACTTGAATCAACAGACAAGAGTGTCTGTTCTCCATTACTAATCTATATTTCCTTTCTGATTATAAATCACCACGCCTTTCTCCGCTTTCTCTAATTCCATTATTTTTCGGGCGCAGCCGTCTAATGCTTTTCCTTTTGCTACACAAATCAACGTTCCCTGACAATCGTACAAATAGCGGTTCGCGCTCGTGAATTGATACGCCCAGCCATCGGTTTTGTAACGGTATTTCACCACATTATAAGGGGTATGTTCTTTCATCGCTTGCCGCAACCATGGCGTAGCTTCCACATCTTTCGTGTCAATACATTCTGAACGATTAGGAATATCATCTTCCATATTGTCGCTGGTTTCTTTGGGTGTATCACATCCCAAGGTGAATAAAAAGCATAGAGAGAGAAAAAAGTTAAAGGAAATTGGTTTCATATCTAATGATTTTCGATTTTACAATAGTTTTCCAAGATTTACTAGTTGCTTATCCGAAAGTAGTTTGTGCAGACTGCACCCATCAGAAAAATTAATACAAAAAGGCTGAAATATACTTTTGCCATTATCTGTTTTTTATGATTAGGAATCCACAAGATACATTGTAAAATTAAAACAAAATAATTATATTTTTAAATTTTAAAAACAAATAATTTACCAAAATATCATTCTTGCTCATCCCGATTTAGGTTTTTTAAAAATAATTGCAAAACGAGGTTTATTCGTATCGCAGAGGGATGCACAGAGGTTCATAAAGAAAGGGTGTAAATAATATTATCACCTAGTCTCAAAATTAACCGACAACAGAATGCAACTTTTCCGTGTGATAGATGTAAATAAATTGTCACAACTTACAAAGGTGAAAAAGCACAATTTTTCTTACTTTTGCGCAGTTTTTGATTAAGGGACGTTAAAAAGTCCATTTTGTCGAAAAAAACATTAAAAAAGTTCAATGTTGACCCAAAGATTGGAATTATTGCTGCCCGTCAGCCATCAACCGTCAACCGTCAACCTTTATACTTTCTAATTACCAATATTTAAAACTAAAATAATACAGCATGAGCGGTAGCAAAATTACCATCCAAAATGGAAAGTTGAATGTACCTAACGATCCGATTATCCCTTTCATCGAAGGAGACGGTATCGGTCCAGATATTTGGGCAGCAGCAGAGCGTGTATTTGACGCAGCAGTAGAGAAGGCTTATGGTGGAGAGAAAAAAATTCACTGGAAAGAAGTTTTCACTGGTCAGAAGTCTTTTGACATGACAGGCGAATGGTTGCCAGAGGAGACGTTGGAAGCGATCAAAGAATACTTGGTAGCAATCAAAGGGCCTTTGACAACGCCAGTTGGTGGTGGTATCCGTTCATTGAACGTGGCTTTGCGCCAAAAATTAGACTTGTACGCTTGTGTACGTCCAGTACGTCACTTCGATGGTGTGCCTTCGCCAGTGAAGCATCCTGAGCGCGTTGACATGGTGATTTACCGTGAAAACACGGAAGATATCTACGCAGGTATCGAATACTTGAACGGTACGCCAGAGGCAGATAAAGTGAAGAAGTTCTTGATGGAAGAGATGGGTGTTACGCAAATTCGTTTCCCTGACACCGTTTCTTTAGGTGTTAAACCCGTTTCGGTAGAAGGAACAGAGCGTTTGGTACGTGCTTCGATTGAGTATGCTTTAGAAAATAAGCTACCTTCGATGACTTTGGTACACAAGGGTAACATCATGAAATTTACGGAAGGTAAATTTAAGCAATGGGGTTACGAATTGGCAGAGCGCGAGTACGGTGACAAAGTATGGACTTGGGCACAATACGACCGTATTGCAGCGGAAGAAGGTAAAGATGCAGCGAATGCGGCGCAAAAAGCAGCATTAGATGGTGGTGCATTATTGATTAAAGATTCGATTGCAGATGCATTTTTGCAACAAATCTTATTGCGTCCAGCAGAATATAGCGTCATCGCTACCTTGAACCTCAACGGTGACTACGTA
>JBGCES010000006.1:0-2080 GCA_045106545.1 Saprospiraceae bacterium | reverse complement strand
AGGAGTCAGGTGACAGGGGTCAGACCAAACATGACGTATCTTCCTGACTCCTGACTCCTGACTCCTGACTCCTGACTCCTGACTCCTAAGAAAAAGTCATTTTTACATTATTCCCATCAAAAAAATCTATCTCTTCCATCTTTTTCTACCTTAGGCGGTTATATTTGCATACTTATTTAGATTCGATCCAATTAACATCGAAAAAATGCAGGATAATACCAAGTCTCTTTCTTCTTTAGTTGTGGGCGAAACCGCTACAATTACCCACTTTTCTAATCCACAAGTTGGTTGTAAACTTATCGCAATGGGCGTTGCACCTAAATGCGATATTTCGGTCGTCCGTCGTTCCTTTATGGGCAATACGATTTACATCAAATCGGGTAATTCTCAGTTTGCAATTCGGAAGAAAGAAGCAGCTTTTATTTTTGTAAAATAACTTTAAAGCACAACTTGTCCTGTCCGCATGACGGGAGGCATTCCTGCCTGTAATTAATACTATACAATATACAGACAAGAATGTCTCCCGCGACGAGCGCGGGACAATTTACGCTCCAATATATATGTCACAAACAACTGATATTCAACATATTACTCTCGCTTTAATTGGCAATCCCAACAGTGGAAAGTCCTCCGTTTTTAATCAACTGACGGGTTTACGTCAAAAAATTGGCAACTTTCCAGGAGTGACTGTAGATAAGAAAATGGGCGAATTATCCCTTGCGGAAAATCGTCGCGCTACCATAATTGATTTCCCAGGTAGCTACAGCCTCTTCCCTACTTCGCAAGATGAACGCATTGTCGCCGAAACCTTTTGCAACCCCGCCGATCCTAATTATCCTGATGCCGTCGTTTACGTCGCAGATGTATCGCAGTTAGAAAAACACTTGTTGTTATTTACGCAGTTGTCTGATTTGGGGCTGCCTATTTTGTTGGTGTTGAATATGAAAGATGTGGCGATCAAGGAAGGCATCGAAGTGGATATTGTCAAATTATCAAAAGAATTTCGCGCGCCCGTCGTGCAAATCAGTGCGCGGACAGGAGAAGGAATGGAGGATTTGAAATTGGCGCTAAATGATTTAGTTAACCAACCCGATCGCCTCAGCGATGGCGTGACATTTTATGAGTTTTCGGAAGTGGAGCAAACAGTTGCTAATCAGGTATCGGATGCCTTGGAGATATCCGATAGCTCAATCAATCCTTACCAAGCCAAACTCATTGCCCACCACGCTAAGTGGTTACCTTTTTTAAATGAAAATACCCGTCGCGATATTCAACAAATTGCCCAAGAAAATGACTTCGTTGACCTAAAAATCCAAGTCCGCGAAGTCATGCAGCGGTTTGATAAGTTTAGCTTTCTTAGCAAACAGATTATTCGTAAAAAACCTGCTGGATCGGAGTCGTTTACAGAGCGCGTAGATCGGTTTATCACCCATCCGATTTTTGGTCCGTTGGTATTTTTCGGATTGATGTTTTTGCTGTTTCAAGCCATTTTTAGTTGGTCAGAAACGCCGATGGATTGGATTGAATGGTCATTTAATGAATTAGGCAATTGGGTAAAAGATACCTTGCCAGAAAGCTGGTTTACGGACTTACTAACCGATGGGATTATTGCAGGATTGGGTGGAATTTTGATTTTTATTCCACAGATTACGATCCTATTTTTGCTCATTGCTGTACTGGAAGAAATCGGCTACATGGCGCGTGCTGTCTATCTTTTTGATAATTTAATGCAGCGATTTGGCTTGAATGGACGCAGTATTGTCGCCTTGGTGAGTAGTTCAGCCTGTGCGATTCCTGCCGTGATGTCCACGAGGACAATTAGCAACTGGAAAGAGCGCTTAATTACCATTTTGGTCACGCCATTTATTAGCTGTTCCGCGCGGATTCCCGTTTATACGGTACTGATTGGTTTCGTCGTACCGAGTGTAACTGTCGGTGGTATTTTTAATGCGCAAGGCATCGCGTTTATGGGTTTATATTTATTGGGAATCGTTGCTGCCTTACTCGCCGCGTGGGTATTTAAAAAGATATTAAAATCAGAAGAAAGTAGTTTTTTATTGCTGGAATTACCCGTTTATCG
>JBGCES010000599.1:0-2720 GCA_045106545.1 Saprospiraceae bacterium | reverse complement strand
TGTCAGATTATCCACGACCATGGCGGTAAGGTTTATATGGACGGCGCGAATATGAACGCGCAAGTTGGTTTGACGAGTCCAGGCATTATTGGCGCGGATGTTTGTCACTTAAATTTGCATAAAACCTTTAGTATTCCCCACGGTGGCGGTGGTCCTGGTGTTGGTCCAATTTGTTGTAATGACAGTTTAAAGCCGTTTTTACCTCAGCATACTTTGGTAGAAACAGGTAAAGGCGCGGATGCGATTAATGCGGTCAGTGCTGCCCCTTTTGGTAGTGCGAGTATCTTATTGATTTCTTATGCTTACATCAAAATGTTAGGTAAAACGGGCGTGACCGATTCGACAAAATACGCCATTTTAAATGCCAATTATATCAAGGCGCGTTTGGAAGGTAATTATGACGTTTTATATACTGGCGAACAAGGTCGCGCGGCACACGAATTAATTATTAATTTACGTCCGTTCAAGTCCTTAGTAAGTGCCGAAGACTTAGCGAAACGCTTAATGGATTACGGTTTTCACGCGCCGACTTTATCTTTCCCCGTAGCGGGAACGATTATGATTGAGCCGACGGAAAGCGAGGACAAAGACGAGTTGGATCGCTTCTGCGCTGCTATGTTGAGCATTCGCAAAGAAATAGATGAAATTGCAAGCGGCGATTATGATACTGAAAATAACGTTTTACACAATGCGCCACATACGCAAGCGCAATTGACTACGGACGACTGGAATTTCCCTTACAGTCGCGAGAAGGCAGCCTATCCGCTACCTTACCTACGTGAAGGTTATAAATTTTGGGCAACCGTCAATCGCGTAAATCAGGCGGCGGGCGACCGTAATTTGATTTGTACGTGTCCACCGATGGAGGCTTATGCGTAATGGAGCACAGGTTTTCAACCTGTGAAAGCACCGTACCAGAATGACAGACAAGAGTGTCTGTCCTCCAAAGCGGCTGAGGTTATTCGTAACTTCAGCCGCTTTCTTTATTTAAACTAGCACTATTTTCCGATAACAAACCAATAACTTTCATGGTAGCGAGATAATTGGTAATTTAAAGTTGACCATTAATTGACTCTAAATACCATGCGTTTATTCTATTATTTCACAATAACTATTTTTCATTACCGACTGCTTGCAATAAGCGGGTGTTTCTGCTTGTTCTCGGTTACCATTGCGGCGCAATCTTCCAACCCATTCCAACATATTTCTATAGAAAAAGACGGCATTCCTTATACCGATTTTACTGATATTATTCAGGATACGACGGGATATATGTGGTTAGGAACGAAAGAAAGTTTACTCCGTTACGATGGTTATGAGGTAAAATTATACGAAGAAAATCCAGCAGATTCGACAACGCTGCGGAATGGCAATGTGCAAAAACTATTTATAGATACTCAGGCGACACTTTGGGTTGGTACGCAAGCAGGTATTAGTCGGTACCAACCAAATTGCGATTGCTTTATTAATTATTCCTTGACCGATAATGAAGAACTGACCTATTTAGATACTGCTTTTAAAGAAACAGATTTTGGTTTTACTAAAGAGTCTGTATTTGCAATTACAGAAAATCAAGCTGGTCAGCTTTGGGTCGCTATGTATGGCGGTGGTTTATTCCAATACAATCGAGCGCAAGACGTTTTCACGCCAATCCTAAATGATCCCCAACGGGCTGACTTCGTTGGCAATGATCTGATTTCTACTCTGCTGGCAGACGATCAAGATAACTTGTGGATTGGTAAGCATACCACAAATTCAACAACTACAGGTGGTTTGATTCGCTATCACTTACCAACAGGATCATTTAAACGATTTTTCCACGATCCCCAGAACCAACATAGTTTAATTCATAATCACATCACTGCATTAACTCAAGATGAGGCAGGACGATTATATATTGGTAGCAATCTGAGTGGTTTGCAAGAGTACGATTATAATCAGCAGCGTTTTATCCGTTATGATTATGATATTGACAATCCAACTGCCTTCCATGCCCCCGTAGCAAAAGGCGCAGTGGACGATGAAAGAATGGGCGTTTCCATTATTCAACGGGATCGCAATGGTGGTTTATGGGTAGCTACTTATGGAGAAAGCTTGTACCATTTTGCGGAAGATGAAACATTGACTAAGTACAATTCTGCTTCCAATACCATTAGTCCATTTGTAAACAATTTTTTTAAGTCGTTTTATGAAGATCGTCAGGGACATATTTGGTTGACAACTTCGCAAAGTGGCGGGTTATATCAACTCAATACCCACCAAAGAAAATTTACCCGTTATCCCCAAATCAAAGGAGCGCAACGCAGTTGTGAATCCATAATGGAAGCGGACATAGTTTGGATAGGTACTATGGGAGATGGCTTGTATCGTTTAAATCGAAAAACGGGTGATTATACTCAATTTTCACCCGATGCCAATGATCCAAAATCCATTGCACATAGTTTTGTCCGTGCCGTTCATGTCACAGCGGATGGAACGCTTTGGTTAGGGCTGGGGGATGGTGGCTATGGTGGTAATGAATCGGGCAAGGGAGGATTGGATCATTTCGATCCTGCTACAGGAGTAATTAAACATTACACTTTTGAACGCAAGGATAAACCCGAATTCAACTGGGCAATTTATGCCATTCATGAAGACTCACTTGGACGGATTTGGTTTGATGCTGGACCGGGTGGAATTTATCGCTCTGATCGACAAAAGCAAAACTTTAAACCTTACTT
>JBGCES010000598.1:0-4289 GCA_045106545.1 Saprospiraceae bacterium | reverse complement strand
CCAATCGCAAAACAAGTTTACCAAAATGCGGCATGTTGTGTAGCAATTAGCCCAGCTTTAAAGCAGATTTTTCAACAAAATTATCAAGTTAAACCAATCGAAATTATTCCCAATCCAATTGATAGCGAAATATTTCATCACCAGCCGAAACCCATTAATAAAAATTTCACCTTTGTTCAAATTGGTGATTTAATTCCGCTAAAACGTCCATTGGATACTCTATTCGCTTTCGCTAAAATGGCAAATCGTTATTCAAATATACGACTCCAGTTTATTGGCTCTGGTCCATTCGCGACACCTTTACAAAAAGAGATTCAGAACTTAAAACTTACGGATTGGGTAGAACTTTGTGGTCAACAGAAACCATTAGCGGTAGCTAAATATGTACACCAAGCAAATGCATTAGTGCATACTTCATCCGTAGAAACTTTTGGATTAGTTTTAGCGGAAGCGATGTGCTGTGGACGACCTGTAGTTGCCGTAAAAAGTGCAGGAGCGAATTTTATAATAACGCCCGAATCTGGGATCTTGATAGAAAGTGGAGTAGAAGCAGTGGCGGCGGGAATGGAGCAAATAATAGAAAACTATGCGCGATTTAATTCACAAATAATTGCTAAAAATGCGAATGACCGCTTCGGAAGTGAAGCGGTCATTCGACAATTAATTATGCTTTATGAACGGCTGCGTTGAAAGCGCGAGCGACGACTATCTTGTCGATTGCGGCGCTTATGTCTGCCGCCGCCGCCACTGCGTCTGTTATCGTTACTTTTTTGAGCATCTTCATTGACTCGCAAAGTACGGTTATTATATTCAGAACCATCAAAAGCTTCAATAGCAGGCTTTGCTAAGTCTTCTTCAATATCGAAGAAGGTATGTTTATTTTGTAAGGTGATTTTACCTAAAACTGAGCTAGAAATATTGATATTATCACAAACAAACGAGATAAATCCACCAACATCACCTACATCCAAAGAACCGACGTTGATAAACAAACGCTTCATTCTTGGGCGAGTACGTTTTCCATTTTCACCCTTACGACGAGGATTTAAGTCGGGTGCTTGACGATACATTTTGATGAATTTATTAAAAGAAGCAGTTGCTACCTTTTTAATTAATTCTTCCTTTGTCAAATCACCTAGTTTCTCTTCAATCTGTGCTGCAAAAGTATCAATATCTGAATTGATTTCAGTGTTGCGCAGACGTTCCAATTGATGTAATAGACGCTTTTCGCAAATCTCCCGTCCAGTCGGAATATGTCCTAAGGTGAATTTCGTTTTAATGATCCGCTCCAATTTCTTAATTAGATAAATATCTTTTGGATGCGCTAAAACGAGTGAGATACCTTTATTTCCTGCCCGACCAGTACGACCTGCGCGGTGCGTATAGAAAGAAATATCTTCGGGAATATTATAATGAAAAACGTGCGTAATTTCATTGACGTCAATACCTCGTGCAGCTACATCGGTAGCTACCAATACTTTCAATCGTTGCCTACGGAAATTTTCCATCGTACGGTCACGCTGTGACTGACTCATATCTCCGTGTAAAGCGTCTGCACTATAACCATCTGCTAGTAACCGATCGGCTACTTCCTTCGCATCCCGACGGGTGCGTACGAATACCAATCCAAAAGTGCTTGGATCGGAATCCAAAAAGCGACGGAGAGTTTCGTACCTTTCGCGAGGAAGGGTAACAACGTATTGGTGATCAATATCGGTATTAGAAGAGTTGCGTTGTCCAACGCTGATTTCCTGCGGATTGGACATGTAGTTTTTAGCAATTCGGCGTACCTCGTTGGGCATCGTCGCCGAGAACAACCAGGTTAGTTTATCATCCGAAGTATTTTCTAAAATGCTATCGATTTCTTCTTTGAAACCCATATTCAGCATTTCATCTGCTTCGTCTAATACTAGGTAGTGTATATTATTAAGCTGTGCTACATTACGACGAATCAAATCGCGCAAGCGACCTGGAGTAGCAACGACAATGTGCGCTCCTCTTTTAATCTCTTTCATTTGCTTAACAATATCAGCTCCACCATATACTGCGCTGATTCTGAGCGACTTATGGTTTTGTGCAAATTGTTTTAATTCTTTTGCAATTTGTAAGCAAAGCTCCCGTGTAGGAGAAAGGATTAAACCTTGGGTGTGTTTTTGATCTGTATCGACCAAATCAATAAGTGGCAAACCGAAAGCAGCGGTTTTACCTGTTCCAGTTTGTGCTAATCCGACTAAATCGGAATCATTAGCAAGTAGCATTGGAATTGCCTTAGTTTGAATATCAGTAGGTTGCTCGAAACCAATAGCGGTTACGGCATCGACAAGTGCTTGGGATAATCCCAATTCCGCAAATGCGTTCATGTAAAAATGTTAATTACTGTCGTACTGGCTAATGAAAAAAGTGGAATCTGACAGGTTGAAATATTGCCAAACTATAAATTTCATTAATAGACCCTAAAAAGAGTAACAGTGATGATTAAAAAACACCGTACTCTTTTCTTACTAATTATTGCCAGGACCTCTCTCGGCGAGTCGGAAAACCTCAAATTTTTCCGCGTAAAAAATGTACAGTGGAGATAGTTATTATTAGTAATATCTAATAAACGCTACAAAGGTAATATTATTTACGGAATATTCATTGGTTTGGGTAAAAAAAAGAGTTCGTAGCGGAATAATGTTTTGTTAAAGCTTATTGATTAATGCATCATACACCGCCTGATGCAACTGCGGTCTAATATTTAAACTATACAACTTCCGATTTTCTCGCGTCGGATACACGCGATTAGAAAGCAAAATAAAAATCAAATCCTGCGCAGGATCGAGCCAATAAAAAGTACCCGTAAAACCCGAATGCCCGTAGCTTTCTGAACTCGCAGACTCCGCAACATAACTTTGCGCTGCATTGTATTCAATCAACGGCTTATCAAATCCCAGTCCACGTCGATTGCCGCTTTCGCAAAACGCACATTTGGTAAATTCGGCAATACTTTCCTTTTTAATATAACGCTTTCCTTCGTACTCGCCGCCGTTCAAATATAGTTGCAACAGTTTAGCTAAATCTGCTGCATTGGAAAATAAACCCGCATTAGAAGAAACGCCACCCATCATCGCTGCGCCTTCATCATGTACTGTTCCGTGTACAAGCGTTTTACGCCACCAGATGTCTTCTTCGGTGGGAATAATTCGTTCTTTGGGGAATTTTTGTAATGGATTGAAAGTGAGGGTTTTAGCATTTAATGGTTCGTAAAATTCGCGATTCAAATAAGTCACAAAATCCTCACCCGTGATGCGCTCCACGATTTGCGGCAGCAAATAAAACAACAAACCCGAATAGCGATACTCCGCTTTTTCTAATAAATCAGATTGGCGAATCGCTTTCATCATTTTGCGCTGATAATTGCGATGCAACCACAAATCATCCAAAATCCGAATCGGATATCGCTGCGACGAATCCCGCTTAAACGTAAACCATTTGTACTTCCCATTTTTGCGCTGCGCTCGCTGCCAGTGACCAATGTGCGGCTTCAATCGCGCCTGATGCGCCAACATTTCCCGAAAGGTAAAATTGCCTTTATTTGAACGTTTAAAACTTGGAAAATACCGCTGCAAAGGCGCGTCCAAATCAAACTTGCCTTCGCCGTGCAATTTCATCAGAGCGGGTAGGGCAGCGGTCGTTTTGGTGACAGAGGCGAGGTCGTAAATGTCGTCCGTCTGCACGGGACGTTTTTTATCATAAGTATGAAATCCGTAAGCGCGTTCCAAAATAACTTCGCCGTGTTGTTGAACGAGGACAACTGCGCCTGGAAAGACGGTGGAGTCGAGTGAGAGGTGCATGATGGAGTCGATGCGGTGGTAGAGTTGTTCTTTGTCAAGCGTTTTATCCGCTTGCGCAAAAAGGGTATTGGAGATTAAAAATATCAGGTAGAGAAAGAGGTATTTCATGTTCGTTTTTTTTGCTGTCGGTCGAAGGTTGACGGCAGACGGTTGACGGACTAGACGTAAACCTATGACGTACAATTACTTATAGCTATTTGATAGTCAGTAATTTACAACCTTAGAAGCGAGACCGTTTTTTTAGTTATTTCGTGTTATTTGATTCCGAAATAGCTAATTTAAAATTTTAAAGTGGAAAACCGCAAACTGCGTTCATTACTAGTAGAGTGACCAGTAAATAGATACCTAGGGATCAGAAAGCTAAAGCGCTGGTTATTAACCTCTTGTCCTACTGATCACTGGTTACTTAATTACTAGTCACTTCACTAGAGTTATTGTCTTTTGATTCTGTAGTAC
>JBGCES010000597.1:0-20337 GCA_045106545.1 Saprospiraceae bacterium | reverse complement strand
TAAAATGGAAGAATCTTCCGTAGCGTTAGTAGATGTAATGGCACGTAACAACGTTTTTAAATAATTATACTAATGGTGGACGGTAGAAGGTAACTGCCTTACCCGAAGTATTTCGGGAGTTAACAGTTGTACTTCTATATGTAAACTATTTTTATTAAAACGTTTGCAATTCAAATTTTTGAATTGTGCCATTGTAGAAAATTAATCGTTTACTATCTTTCAAGAAAAGGTAGGGGAAGTGTGTACGTAAAACGTATTTCAGTAAAATGTCTGGTCGTGTGACTTTTACATTTTACATCTTACATTTCTCGAATCAAAAAAATCATGACCAACCATGTATAAGTTTTTAGCAAAAAATGGTCAGTTACTCGCCTTTGGTCTAGGTGCGTTGGTAACGGTTCTATTCTTAGGATCGGTATTCAGCGGTTTAGATGCGTTTACGAACGCGGACAAAGAGGCGCAGTACGGAATGACCTTATTTAACTTTGGTCTCAGTGCAACAATCGCATTAATTATCGTTTGTGGAGTCTTGGCTTTGCTATTCGGTATTTATCAAGTTGCGACTAACATCAAAGGTTCTCTAAAAGGTATCTTAGGCATTGTAGCTATTATTGCCATCTTTTTCATCGGCCAATCTGTAGCTGGTGTGGATGGTGCAGCAGTAGAAAAAGCCAAAGATATTTTTGATGTGACACCAGGACAGAGTGCCTATATCAGCGGCGGTATCATCACTACTTTAGCGATGATCGGAATTGCAGTATTGGCTTTTGTCGTTTCAGAAGTTTCTAACTTCTTCAAATAATAAGCAACTATTTGGTGTATCTAGGGTGTAATGCTTAATTAATGAGTAATTTATAATTACAATATTTGTTTAACTAATTATTATTCTGACCCACCAAATAGCTGCTCTTTTTCATCTTGGATAATAAATAGTATTGATAACTTAATATCATTACGCTGCATTATTAGATTTTTAATGAAATAATGATGATAAGTGTGATGAAATAGTAATCTCTGGATTACACATTACATACTACACATTATTCATTAAATTAATAAACAATCAGTAACTATGGCTAAAACAAGCAGTAGAGATCGGATGAAGAATGAGGTGAATGCTGGTTCGATGGCGGACATCGCGTTTTTGTTATTGATTTTCTTCCTGGTTACGACTACTATCGTACAGGATAAGGGGATTACCGTAAAACTACCACCTTGGTCTGAAGATGAGCCTGATATTACTAAACTGAAAAAACGTAATGTTTATTCGGTATTGGTAAATGCTCAAAATCAACTTTTGGTGCGGGGTGAGTTAGCTCAAATCGACAACTTAAAGGAAAATGCAATGGAATTCATTGCTAATCCTCAAAGAAGAGAAGATTTAGCAGAAAAACCGACCAAGGCAATCATTTCTTTGAAAAACGATCGAGGTACAGAATATGATACTTATTTACGCGTATATAACGAGTTGAAAGCAGCCTATACTGGCTTGTGGGACGAGTTGGCACGCAAGAAGTATGGTGTACCATATAGTGATGATCTGCCAACCGCTTACAAAAAAGCGATTCGCTCAGAGATTCCTTTTGTACTCTCGGAAGCAGAACCTACTAACTTTGGTGAGGAATAACTAGTAATAATGTAAAATGTAGAAGGCGAAATTTGAAATGTAAATTTTTTAGAAGCCTTTATCTATAGCGTTACAGTCAAAAAATTACTACCGTTATTTCTAATCTTTAAAAAATTTAAACCATGTCTAAATTTAAGAAAAAGAGAGGTAAAGCCTCACCAGAGGTATCTACCGCATCTTTGCCGGATATTATCTTCATGTTGTTATTCTTCTTTATGGTAGTAACCGTATTGCGAGATGCAGAATTGAAGGTGAATGTATCTGTTCCTGAGGCAACTGAACTGACTAAGTTACAGGAGAAATCTCTAGTAAACTACATCTATATTGGTCGTCCAGTAAAAAAATTCCAGGATCTATACGGCACGAAACCGCGTATGCAGTTGGGAGATAAATTTGCTACCGTAGCAGATATTCCGCTATTCCTAGAGAAGCATAAGATCAAAGTACCTGAAGCAAAACGTCCTCGTATCACCTCCTCACTTCGGGTAGATGGAGAAGTAACGATGGGGATTATTCAGGATGTCAAAACTCAATTGAGAAAATCAGGTCAGTTAAAAGTAAATTACTCAGCTAGAAAAAAAGCAGATTAATAGTTTTATCATAACTTGATTTCATAAAAAAGGTCATTCTCGTGAGGGAATGACCTTTTTGCATGAGTATAACTTCTAAAATAGAACAGTTGCTGAATACCAGAATACTCAATACTACCGTAAGCGATCTGCTGAGCGAACTAATTTTTCGTCTTTGCGAATAAAACGAATGGCGAGGAGAAGCAAAACGCCTGCGACAATCGGTAAATAAGCCCCTAAACCATCGTTGATATTATCCGTTCCTACATTTTGCATGTCATTGAAAAACAGAAAGATTCCCAAAATTAGACCAATGATATTGGCAATGAAAGCGAACATTCCTAGGCGAATTTGTAAGGGACGATTATTGTATAAGAAAATATCAATAATTGCTAACAAGCCAGCAATACCGAAAAATACCATTAAGGCAATATTATCTTGCGTATTAAAAATGCTATCCGCAAATAGTGCGGAGGCATTTTCTGCTTTATCTGTAGTCGCGAAGGGTAAACCTAATACGCCAAAAGATGCACCGCCTGCGAGGAAAAGAAAAATGGATTGTATCCGTTGAATCATATCGAAAGAAATTTTTTGCGTTTTTTGACAAATTCTGTGGTCAGACATAAATGATTTGAAAAAGCGACTGTAAGGGTAGCGTTGAAAACATTTATGTCTGACTCCAGTCACAGAATTTATCAAAGAACCATTTTATGACAGTTAGATTTTACATTTGCACAAAGTTATTAGATACCTGCAAGTTATTCGATAACTAAGGTTAGAATTTCAAAAATAGATCGTTCTTTGACACTTTTACGGAATTTGTCAAAGAATCAAATAGATTATAAATGCTTAATAAACGGCAGCTATTTTTACAGCACGTTGCGCAAACGAGTGCTTTCCCGTTGATGATTGAAATAGAAACGTCACAAGGGATGTATTTATACGATACAGATGGTAAAAAGTATTTGGATTTAATTGCTGGAATCGGCGTAAGCTGTTTAGGTCATCGTCATCCCAAAGTAGTGGAAGCTACTAAGGCGCAATTAGATAAATACTTGCACACGATTGTTTATGGAGAGTTCGTCCTATCGCCTCAAGTTGAATTGGCGCAATTACTTACTAGTCAGTTACCTGAAAGTCTAGATAGCGTTTATTTTGTAAATTCAGGTAGCGAAGCTACCGAAGGTGCGATGAAATTAGTCAAACGCGTCACTGGGCGAACTGAAATTATTGCTGCTCAGCGGGCATATCACGGTAGCACTCAGGGTTCAGCGAGCCTGATGTCGCCAACTACCTTCACCCAAGCATTTTATCCCCTCCTACCTGATATTAACCACATTGATTTTAATTGCGAATATTGCTTGAATCGTATCACTGAACGCACTGCTGGGGTGATTGTTGAAACTGTGCAGGCAGAGTGGGGAGTGCGTACACCAACGGATGATTTTTTAAAAAAACTGCGTCAACGCTGTGATGAAGTAGGAGCACTATTAATCTTTGATGAAATACAAGCAGGTTACGGTCGGACGGGAACACTTTTTGCGTTTGAGCAGTACGGTGTAGTTCCTGATATATTATTATTAGCTAAAGGGATGGGCGGTGGAATGCCAATTGGGGCATTCGTTGCGGGACGTGCTTTAATGCAAAAGTTATCCTTTGCTCCAATTTTAGGTCATATTACTACTTTTGGAGGGCATCCTGTCTGTTGTGCCGCTGGGGTAGCGACCTTGAAGGAGTTATTAGCACAGCCTTATATTAGCGAAGTTGCTGCGAAAGCGCAACGGTTCAGACAAAATTTGCAGCATGCACTAATTCGAGATATCCGCAATGCTGGTTTATTGATGGCAGTAGAATTAGATAGTTTTGAGTTAGTAAAAGCGGTTATTGATCATTGTTTAGAAAATGGCTTAATCACGGATTGGTTTTTGTTTAATGATCGATGTTTGCGTATTGCGCCTCCGCTAATCATTACTGATAAAGAAATAGATCAGGCTTGCGCTATTATTATTGCAGCATTAGATGCTGTATCTCTATAGTATAATATTTACGAAATATTAGTTTGGAAAAACAAAGAAATAATTAAAAATTATTTCTAACGAAAAATCAGCGATTTGAACTGTGTAAACAAATGTACTTACAGCGAATATGTTTAAATAATAAATGTATATTTGTTAATCTTATACTAACGAAAACCTCCCATCTCAATTTTCACTCGCAGCGATTTATCTAAATTGACCTTTGCTTTAGACAAACACAACTATGTCGTAAAACACATCAACGAATGACAACACAGAGCTCAGAAATAAAGGAAATATTTGAATACGCAAAACACTACGATAGACTTGGAGATCATTACAATGCTATCAAATTGTTTAAAAAATTAGTGCGCTTATCGCCAGAGTGGTCTGTGCCTTATCAGTATTTAGGTTCAATTTATAAAACTCGTAAGGAGTGGAAACCTTCCTTTCATTATATCCAAAAAGCTATAGAAGCTGATCCTCAGGATAAAGAATCTTGGTGTAATTTAGGTATCGTGGCTACCGCTATGAAGCGCTGGCAAATTGCTCGTGTGGCTTGGAATGAGACCGGTTACGATTTCAACCCTAAGAAAGAAACAGCAATTGATGCGCCGATGGGTAGTGTGCCTGTTCGCCTTAATCCTAATCGTCAATCTGAAATTATTTGGGCGACGCGCATCGATCCTGCTCGTGCCTATATCGAAAGTATTCCACATCCACAGTCAGGGAAACGCTACCGTGATTTAATATTGATTGATGGAGCAGAGCAAGGGTATCGCATCGTAGATAATCGTCGATTACCAGTTTATGATGAGCTATCTGTGTTGCAATCTTCGCGCTATCGCACTTATGCCGTTGAATTAGCGGAAGTAACGCCTAACGATATTGACGTATTGGATCGACTTTGTTTAGCTGCGGATTTGGGTTTTGATAATTGGACAAAAGCAACTCGCTCGGTCGTAGCGCAGCAGTCAGGTCGATTACCAGAATATTACAATGATCTGCTTGACGAGGAATGGAATGGTGATGCTTACGTTATTGGAATAGCAGCGAAAAGTGAAGCTGAACTATTGGCATTATTAAAGAATTGGGAGGTAATTACATTAAAGAATTTCTATGACTACGAATGTGTATTGTAGTAGTTTACATCCGCTGCATTATTTGAATGCGCCGTTTAATTGCAAATTTTGGCGTCGCTTGATATAGTTCTTTATAAATTTTTAACGCGCGGTCACGATAAGCTAAATCTTGAAATAATACACTTAGGTGATAATAAATCCGTGCATTTTTTGATTCAGGAAGTTGTCTATCGATTAATTGCTCAAATAATTCGTGCGCAAATTCTGGTGACTTAGTATGAAAAGCAATCCGCGCCTGTAAAATCTTCGCTTCAAAAATTAAATCCGGATTACCCAATTCTTCCGCAAATTCAAGTGCTTCATCATTTGCGTGCTCTGCTGCCACATAGTTTTTCATCTTCAGCAACGCCTTTCCTTTTTCTACCAGAGACATTCCAAGTACTAGGTGTTGTCCAATCGCTCGTGACAATTCAATTGCTTCATTGTAAAACTTCACGGAACGATCAAAATGTTGCAGATAATAATAAACATCACCTAAAGTGTTCAGCGCTTTTGCTGTTCCTTTGCGATAATTCAGTTCGCGCGAGATCATCAGATTTTTCTGCAAATAGGCGACTGCGCGGTCAAATTCACCCAGGTAATTCCATAATTCACCAATCAAACCTAATGTGATCGCTGTTCCTTGTTTATCACCTAATTGTTCGCACAGCTCCAAATCCTTTTCAAATAATTCCATCGCCTTGCTGTAGTCACCTTTTCGCTCGTAAATACTTCCGATACAACCTAAAGCAATGGCAATCAATTGTTTATTCCCTAATTCCTCGCTCAACTCGAATCCTTGTTCCTGACAATTTAATGCATTATCGTAGTCTCCTTTTTCAAAATACACAATGCCCATATTGACAAATAAGGTTGCCATACCCGATTTATCATTTTCAGCTCGACAGCGATCTAGTTCTAGTTGTTGGCGAGCAATACCTTTGTCATAATTTCCTTGGTTCATGTGAGCAAGACCAAGGTTTGCAACAATGCGTGGATGATTAGAAAAATCAGCTGCGCGTTCTCCAAGCTCTAAGCTCTTTTTAAAAAATGACTTTGCTTCTTCATAACGACCTTTACGAAAATTGATCATACCTAAATCACCATAGGTTTTACTCAATTCTGCAAATTGGTCTGTATCTGCAAAGTGATTAATGGCAACTTCTAAGTGTTGCCGACTTTCAATGTAATCACCTTTAAGTAATAGCAAATGACCGAGGTGATTTTGTAAACGACCAACGAAATGGTTATCATTAATTTTTTCGGCTAATTCCAGTGCTTTACGGAAGATTTTTTCACAATCCTCCCATTCACCAATTAACTCTAACACATTACCCTTGCCTACTAACACTTCGATTTGTAAATCAATATCTTTTTTGTGGTTAATATGTTTGAGTAGCTTATCGTAATATTCTAACGCAAGTTTATTTTGGTAATTCTGCCGAGCATGATTAGCTGCTTTTAGCAAATATTCACGGGTCTTGTGGTTAACTTCTGCCTGTTCGTAATGAAATGCTAAATCTAAATATCGTTCCTCTAATTTGTTAGCGTATAATTTTTCAATAGCTCTTGCAATGAGGTGGTGCAATTCCTGCAAACGTGTCCGCAGTTGCATACTATATGCAGCTTCACGTAGGAGTGAATGCTTAAACATATAACGCAACTCGTTGACGGCTCGCCAAATTTGTCCTTTCTCGGCAGTTTTTACTTGTTTGTTAAGCAACAATGCAATGTCATCTTCATCTTTACAAAAATCTTCTTGTTGACGAATCACTTCTTGTAAAACAGGGATGTCAAATTCGCGTCCAATCACTGCAGCTGCTTTGACTGTTTCGCGAACCAAATTGGATAAGCGGTCAATCCGCGCCGTTAGGATAGCATTAATCGAACCTGACATTTTTAAACTACTGTCTTTAATAGTCCATTGATTATCAGAGAGTTGTAGTAGGTTAGTTTCGTTGAAATATTCAAGAATTTGTTCTAAATAAAATGGATTACCATTTGTACTACGGACAAGTAGTTCATGTAGTTCTTCACTAATTTCATTTGCTAATTTATCTTCAGCAAAAAGTTTTAACGCCGTTGGATGTAGGGTTTTTAAATTAACCTGATGATGTAAAATGCCATACTTTTCAATTGCCTCGGTAGTCAATAATTCAAACTTAGAACCATCATCGTAATATCGTGAAGTAATTAAAATGATGATGGGGTAGGGACTAATTTTTTTAGCCAATTCCGTTAGCAGTTCCTTTGAACCATTGTCAAACCACTGTGCATCTTCCAAATTCAAAACTAAAGGCGCGATGATAGATTCGACAATAATTAAATTGATGATTGCTTGGATAGAATTTCGATAACGACCTTTTGCGTCCAATTGCTCCCACAGTGAATTTTCTGACGGTAGTCCTACCAAAGTTGACAAGATGGACGCTGTCCGTTGCAATTCTTTCTTTAGTTCTTTGCGTCTTGGATGGGCGGTTGACTGTAGTTCGTTGTACAGCCAAGACATATTTTTGGCAAAATTTTTCCAATTCTGCGGAATAGAATTATCTGGAGATTGCTCAAAGTAATGTTTTAATAAAAAGATGAAAGCATTAAATGGCTTGCGTAGAATTTGATCAGTTTGTGCGGTTAGCCAGGTTATTTCACCTTCATTTTTTAGTGCTTTACGCAACTCAAATGCCAACCTACTCTTACCAATTCCTGCCTCGCCATAAACTTCAATAATTCGTCCATGCGGCGTATCTAAAATGGGTTGAGCAAATTGCGTTAAGCGTTTTAATTCTGTCTTGCGACCAATTAATATACCTGTAAAGGAGGGACTATTCTCTGCATTTCGACCTTGAAAAATGTAAGTTGGCACATTTCCTTTAATTCCTTTGTAGAGAATATCGCCTTTGTGTTTGAAGCGAAAATGACGATTTTTCTGTATTTCTTTATCTACTGAAACTTCGCCCCAGTTGGCGTACGTCATTAGTCGCGCAGCCAAGTTGACTAAGTTACCAACCGCTGCGTACTGACAGCGTTCTTCTCCTCCAACAATTCCTGTAAACGCTGTACCTGTAGTGATGCCAATCCGAAAACGCAAGTCCGTTTTTTTCTGTAAGGATTGTAATTTATTTTCAATCGAGAGAATGAATTCTAAAGCGCGATCGATATTATTTTCAAAAGAAACGGGCGCACCAAAGAAACCGAAAATAACCCCACCTTTATCACCGAAATCAATTTCTTTAAAATAACCCGAAAAGTTGTGCATTTCATCTAAAACGACCGTCGCAAATTGGTTGAGTCGCTTATGACTTTTGATGCCTTCAAATGAAATAAATACCGAAACGACTTCACGAAACTCGCCTTCTTGATTATAATCAATAACTGATTCAGGCAAAAACTGACGGGCAGTCCGCTCTTCGATAGCTGAGATTGGGTTATTGATTTCTGAATTTTCTAAAGGAAAATATTGCCGCAATAAACTAGACATTTCTGGCAAGTCGATGGGCATTAGCAGATAAAAGTGGGCGTGGCGTGAAGGCGAAACTGGAGCAGTCGCAGGAAGTAATTTATATAAAGATTTATCTAAAATTATTTCCTGTGTCTTAGCATTGATTTGACTTTCTGCTGCTTGATGAATGGCTGAGCCCCGAAAATAGAACGCTAAATTTTCCTCTCCAACGATTCCCCATTTCACTTCTCCGTGACTTAGACCGATCTTAATTCCGATGGGAAAATCTTCAAAAATAAATCCTTGTTTCTGAAAAAACTGACGAATTTGTTGTGCAGTTTTTAAAAACCGTTCAACTGTGATGACTTCTTCTTTTTCTCGAAATATAGCTGTAAAGGCATCCCCCGCAAAGTAGGGAATGATCCCTCCTTGTTCATAAACCAACTCAACTAGTGGTGCAAAAATGTTATTTAGGATATGTGATAACTGTTCTGCCCCTTCTTTACCGCGTAGCATCAACTCTTCCGTCAATGGAGTAAACCCCGACAAGTCCACAAACATTGTGTAAGCAGAAAAGCGCCCTTTGCGTTTTCCTGCGAGATATTTTTGCTGAATAAATGGTGGAATTAGGTTCTTCACGAATGGTTGAGTCGGTAGTTGTTCGGCTGTTAATTGATAGTGACTAACGGCAGTAACTTTATTGTTTTATTGATGCCAAAAGCAAATTTATCCTTTTCGACTTAATTAAGACAGCAAGGTAGAGGTTTTGCACGAAAAATCTTGCTAAGTTTATATTAATTTGGTATGCTTTGCATAACAATATCACATTGAATTGGTTCTTTGCAGTTGCTTAATAATGGCTACTTTTGGCGAATATTTTTGAAGAGATATGCTTATCAAAATATAAGCTCATCTGGTTATTCAAGAGAGAAATTCACATCATGCGCTACTTTTTGGAATTAGCTTACAGCGGTACAAATTATTTTGGTTGGCAACGTCAGCCGCAACAAATTTCGGTACAGCAAACAATTGAAGAAGCACTTTCAACGATTTTGAATACGCCGATTGCGATCATGGGTTGTGGACGTACCGATACTGGCGTACATGCCAAACAGTATTTTGCGCATTTCGATGTAGCGGATGAATTACCACAACGGTTCGTCAATCGCATTAATAAATTCCTACCTAAAGATATTTCTATTTTTCAAACGCTACCAGTCGCAGATGATGCCCATGCTCGTTTCGATGCCTATCATCGGGCGTACGAATACCACGTCGATTTACGTAAAAATCCTTTCGGTCAACAAACGGCGTATCAATTTCCTTTTTATGCCCATTTAGATGTTAATAAAATGAAAGCTGCTGCGCAATTATTACTGGATTATACTGAATTTGCACCTTTTTGTAAAACCAATCACGATGCAAAAACGATGAAATGTGACTTGAAAAGGATAGAATGGATAATAAATGAAAAAAATTATCACATGACTTTTCATATTGCTGCGAATCGCTTCTTGCGCGGGATGGTACGGCTGATTGTCGGAATGTGTATTCGGGTAGGATTAGGTAAGATTGAATTGGCAGATGTCAAGCAAGCGATGGATCGGCAGACACCGCTGAATGGCAGTTGGAGCGCACCCGCGCAAGGGTTGTACTTGACGGATATTCGTTATCCGTATTTAGTCGCTAACTAAAAAGAAAGGGAGGTTCTCTTAGTTAATTAACTATTTAAACCTCCCAGTTTCTCTCTCTAAATGTTGTCAAACGAAGCAAGAAAACTTAATGGATTTTGCTTCTTAGGGGTACTAATTTTTAAAAAATAATTCAGTATGTCATTTTACAGAATACTTGTTCATAACTATTTTGTCTGTTTTTTGAATAGATAGGAGATATAGGCTTCTCAATAAGTCTTTTACATCAAAAAAACAAGAGCGAAGTAGAATAACTTCATCGCTTTGAGACGATAGTTAGCCTTGCAGTAGAACTAATAGTTAAACTACTTCAATCTCTTGATAGGTTTCAGAGCAGAGCAGTTTTTTGAAACCAGATTAAATATCTGCTCAAGTCAAAATAGGCGAATTGGAAAAGTATGACTGAACTAAGTTTAGTGTTTCAAATTTGTGAGGGTCGTTAAATTTTGTGCATTAAAAAATAAACTTAACCATGAATTTGCCGCAAAATATCTTCGGGGGTGTGAATCAAAACATTAATCTTACCTAGCAAAACAATATCTTTTTCCATTATCTTACCGATTTGTTGTTCCAGTTCTTTCAAATAAGCCAATAACTTAAAGTTAGGTTGTAACTCTATCATTGGCTTATGCCAATCAAAATTTTTCTCCATTATCTTAAAATGATGGAGAAAAATAAGGCGCAATTTATGGGCTACTTGCTCTTCCATTCGTATAGGAAATAGTCAAAATTTGCAAAACATTAATAGAGAGATACACTAACAGTATTCAAAAAAAGAATTGTTATTTTATTGAAAATCTATTCGCTTTGATTTGTCTTGAATGATTAGCTTGATTATTTAGGTGGGAAACAGAAAGGACTTATGTACAATTACGAGATTAAGATGGGATTAAATGTAGATAAAAGAAAAGTCATATATTAATGTAGTTGCAAATGTAATTCACCTTGAAATTAGAGGCTTTCACTATATTCACATTCTCTTTAATTATAGTAACATCTATGGTCAAGAATGCCATAAGCCACTTTTTTTTGCATAAAAAACAATAAAAATAGTGGATATTTACATGGTTTTAGCGTAATAACAATTCTTTTCAACAAACACAACAGTCCTACGTATTATTTCATGAACACGCTCAGATCTAAGGTGCAACGCATCAATCAGTTATTGATTTTAATTATAATCCTATTTGGGTCAATTAGAACTTCGCTTGGTTCGGATACTTCTTATTTGTTTGACTATGATTGTCTGACGACTGAAGACGGTTTGGCTAATTTGCTCACTCGCGCTATTTATCAAGATAAAAAAGGATTTATTTGGGTCTCGACGCGCTATGGATTAAATCGCTATGATGGCTACAAATTTGAATTATTTACCAAAGAAGAAAACAACCTGTTTTCCAATGATGTGATCGAAAGAATCATGGAGGATGATCGAGGAAATATCTGGTTATTTTATACTGGGAAACAAATGACTGGAAATTTTTCCAGAATGACTACCGCCATCGACGTTTTTCAACCAGTTACTCAAAAAGCAATTTCCTTAGAAGCATATTTGCAAACTTCCCTGCCGTTTACTACACAAGATGTAGTGCTTCCTTTAGTCAATGGAGATTTCTCCAATCTTCGCATTGCAACTAAAAAAGGAGAAATTTTCACCTTTCAAAATCAGCAATTCACCAAACGCTATACGATTCCGAATGGTCTAGTTCATTGCCTCACACAAGATGCCAAAGGCAACGAATGGATCGGAGTAGATAACCAGCTTTGGAAATTTAATCCACAAATGGAACAACTGGTATTGGTGGATACCTTTTCATTGCCGATTCAATACATCTGGTCGGATCAGCAAGAAGGAATCTGGTTAGCGACTACCGAACAAAGAGAGCAATCGAAACAAGTACAACTTTATCAGAAAAAAGAACATACCAAACCGCAACCGTTCTTTTTGCGATCAGCGAATGAAAAATTTTCTTTAGAAAATCTAAATGAAGCAAATATATATCGTGATCCCAATGGTTCATGGTTAGTTTGCTTTGAGCATTTCTTGTATTTATTTGATCCGCAGGGAGAACAAATAGATTTACCAACTGAGAAAGCCAAGTTGAATGCTACCGTTAGTTTGCAAAATACAGTGAAAGTAGGGGATAAGCTTTGGGTTACTTCTGGATTAGGCGTTTTTCGTTACAATATTCAACAGAATAAATTTCATAATATTTCTACGGCAGATATTTTTGATTGCCGAGGAATTACTGAAGACGCGGATGGAAATATTTATTTACTAGATAAAAAGATCTATCAATACCAACCTGAAATAAATAAATCGAGAGCGATAGTTGATGCGACGGGAACTTATCATCTCTTCAAACAAGAGAATTCTTTTCTTACAGGGATCTATTTTAATAGCGAATTATTTCGGGAATATGATTTTTCTAATGCAGCAATTCATTCCTACGTAGATTCTATCGTTCGCTTTCCATTTTGTTCCGCGTTATTAGCACCAGAAAATCTTTTGGTTGGCACTTCACAAGGATTGGTGTACGCCGATTTGAATGCAAAAACCGTTCGTCCATTTTTAAAATACAACCAATTCACTGAATTAGTAACCGCAGAAATTAATGCTATTTATGAAAATAAAAGTGGGATCGGTTTATGGTTAGCGACTAGTAAGGGGGTGTATTTAATGGATGAAGAAAAGGGTATTTTAAAAGCGTTTAATACGGCTACTGGAAATTTGCCTTTTGATAATATTCGTCATTTGTATGAAGACGAGGATGGCTCCCTTTGGTTAGCTTCCAAAGGAGGAGGATTATTACATGTTCGTTTCACGGAAGGCGAATCAGCTACAATAACTGAGCAATTTATCGAGAAAGATGGACTTTCTTGTGATTTTTTATACGCCGTGTACGCCGATGATTTTAATAACCTTTGGATTGCTTCGGATAAAGGATTATTGTGTTTTAATAAATCTACCCAAGCGATCCGAACGTATCTACAAGAAGATGGGATTCCGCATTATGAATTCAATCATACCTCACATTATCAATCCAAAAATGGCACACTCTACTTTGGTACACTGGCTGGTTTTTTCTCCTTTCATCCCAAGGAAGTAGCACAAGATTTTACTTACGATATTTCTTTGTTTGTTACGGGAGTTTACTTACTAGAAGGAGATAAGGAAGGTCTTTCTGATAAGACAATATCATTTAATCAAGAACCAACCATCACTTTTCAGCCGTCCGATAAATTTCTTGAATTACAGTTTTCTTTAATGGATTATGCCGGAGAGGACAAACACAACTATATCTATAAAATTGAAGGATTTAGTGATACTTGGAGTAGTACCAACGGCAATTCTATTCGGATTACGAATTTGCCTTATGGCGATTATAATTTAAAAATTAAAGGACAAAATATTCAAAAAGGTTGGTCAACTACTACGCTGAATATCCCTATTTATGTACTTAAACCCTTTTATCTGCGGTGGTGGTTTTTTGCTTTACTCGCTGCTGTATTGCTATTGGGCATTTATACTTTTATCAAAGGGCGAGAGTACCAACTGAGAAAAGAAGCGAATCGTTTAGAAGAATTAGTCCGTTTGAGAACTGCGCAAATTGAAGAAGACAAACAAGTTATTGCCCAACAGTCTAAAGAAATACAAGCCCTAGACGTAGCAAAATCGCGCTTCTTTTCTAATGTGACCCACGAATTTCGTACGCCTTTGACGTTGATTATTGGTCCACTGGAACAATATCTTGCAGCGCAGTCCGCCAAGCCACTTCAGACCGCTTTACAAAATGCCAAGCGATTGCAATTGCTGATTAATCAGCTATTGGATATTGCGAAATTGGAGCATAATAAAATGCGGGTAGAATGGAAACACGGAGACATCATCGACTATACGAAAAGGCTAGTTGATTATTTGCAGCCTTTAGCACAACAGAAAGAAATTTCGCTGCTTTTTAATCCAAGCCGTACAACTTGGAAAACCTATTTTGATGAAGAAAAATGGGATAAGATTATTTTTAATCTCCTCTCTAATGCGATAAAATTTACCAATCATCGGGGTCTTATTCAACTTAATCTTTGTCCTCAATTAGTAGGGAGTGAAGAAAAAGTTGTCCTCATGGTTCAGGATACAGGTATCGGGATTGAGCCGACTCGATTACCCCACGTTTTTGACCGTTTCTATCAAGCCGACAATTCTGCAACTAGAGGCGCGGAAGGAACGAGTATCGGTTTGGCATTGGTAAAAGAGTTGGTAGAAGTGCAAAGTGGGCAGATTGAGGTCGTCAGCGAAATTGATAAGGGTACGACCTTTGAAATCCATTTACCGACTGCTCCAACGAATGGATCGATGCTAGCAGAATCGGTTGGTTTAGCTAAAAAAGATTGGTCTTATCTAGCAGTTGATACGGTAATAACTGAAATTCATTCAGACAATATCGCTACTCAACTAGCCACGTCCGAAAAACTTAGCGTCCTCATCATCGAAGACAACAGCGATATGCGAAGGTATATCCAAAGTTGTATCGAAGAATCTTTAAACTTACAAATTATTGCCGCGATCAATGGAGAAGATGGCTTAAATAAAGCATTTGAATATATCCCAGATTTGATTATTTCGGATGTAATGATGCCGCGTAAAGATGGCTTTATGGTAACGGCTGCGTTGAGAGCAGATATTCGTACCTCGCATATTCCGATTATTCTATTGACTGCCAAAGCTGCTTTAGAAAGTAAACTGGCAGGCTTAGAAAGTGGTGCAGATGCTTACCTTTCCAAACCCTTTAGTCCGCAAGAATTAGTAGTTCGCATTCGGAAGTTAATCGAGTTGCGCCAACTCATGCAACAGTATTTTACGGATAGGCTTGAAGTTTCTAATAAAAAAGCGGAGGAAGCGAATTTGAATTTTGCGGGAGAGAATGAATTTCTCCAATCGGTCAATGAAATCATTGCCACTCACATGGGCAGTAGTCAATTGACTGGCGAATTTCTAGCCGAGCAGTTATTTTTTAGCAAAGGACATTTTTATCGAAAAATAAAAGCATTGACGAACCAAACACCTCACCAATACATCAATCGGATTCGCATTCAACGCGCTCTTCCTTTACTAAAAGAAGAAGGAATGACGATCTCCGAAGTTGCTTATAAAGTCGGGTTTTCTTCACCAAGTTATTTCACGCGGGTTTGCAAGCAATTGTATGGAAAAACCCCTACTGAACTGGTAAAAGAGTAGCGTTAATTATTGCAGCAATACTAAAATAAGTAGATTTGCTACAATTTGACCATCAAAGCCTGTACCTACGGATGACTGTACAATTTTGTCAATCTACTTATGCAATCACTCTTTATCTTTCTCGCTATTATCCTCGGTATTTTATTGCCTTACGGACATGAATACACTGGGCTATTTCGCCCGAATCTGATGGTGATGTTGTTTTTCTCTTTTCTAGGTGTGCACTTTAGTAAAGAGATCATTAAGAAGAATCATTTTGTGATCTTGGGGATTAATATTACGTTACCGCTTGTCCTATTTAGTCTTTTTCAATTTATTGATACCAACGCTGCACTCGCTGTATTTGCGATCAGTATTGCGCCAACTGCCGTAGCAGGCACCGTACTAGCCGACATTTTCAAACGCGATGTTTCCTACGTTACCGCATCCATTCTAATTACGAGTCCGATCATTGCTTTTGTGCTACCGTTGTTCCTGCCTTTTCTGATTGAAATCAAAGGAGATGTTTCGGTTCTAGATATTTTATATTCCATCCTTTCCTTGATTTTTATTCCGCTATTGCTGAGTATTTTTATAAAAAAGGGATTACCTCAAATTGCCCAGCAATTGCTGAAAATCAAGCGCATCGGTTTCGTTCTTTTTATTATCAATATCTATATCGCTTCCGCAAATGCGCGGCATTTCTTAGAAAGTAATGGCGATGACAATTGGTATAGTGTTGGCATCATTGCGCTATCCGTTGCCATCGTTTGTTTATTACAATTCACGATCGGTAGTTGGCTCGGTCGTCCAAATCATCGTATTGAAAGCGGCTTATCGTTAGGGCGAAAAAATACCATGTTTGCGCTCTGGGTTTGTCTTACGTTTATTAGTCCGCTGGTGGCGTTGGGTCCGATGTTTTATATTATTTTTCAGAATTTGTATAATACGTGGCAGTTGTTGGTGGAGGAGCGAAAATTATCGCGTTAATAAAATTTCTCCCGCTTCGGTGACGACTCTTTCATCCCCATCTTCATCCACCGTATATTCCACATACCACAAATAAATTCCCGTACTCATCGCCTTGCTTTTCCAAACGCCATCCCAACCCAATTGCGGGTCGTTGCCTAGGTAAACCTGATTGCCCCAACGGTCGTAAACGCGTAGTTGATAGGCTTCCATGGCGCAATTAGAAAAGGTTTGGAACACGTCATTATGCCCATCGCCGTTTGGCGAAAAAGCGTTAGGAACGTATTGGACACATTGCGTACATTCAGGAATGTCGATGGAAGCGACGACTTCTTCACAAACGTTAGAAACGCGCACCGAGTAGAAACCTGGACCTTCGATGTAATTAACTTCTTCGTTGCTTCCGTCTTCCCAAATGTAGGTTTCGGCAGCTTTGCTAGAGGCGTCTAAAATATGACGTTCGCCCGCGCAGAGACTCGTATCGCGACCTAGATTAATTTCTATAGGTTCGTAAAAACTAATGCGTTTACTTACCGTCGTTGAACCACAACCATTACTGACCGTCACTTCGTAAGTACCCGCTGTTTCTGCGACAAAATCCGCCTCCGTCGAACCATCTTGCCAGGCATATTTTCCACCTTCATAAAAGGCGTTGAGTTCGATGCTTTCACCGTTGCATAAAGTTGTATCACGCCCCAATTCTATTTGTGGCGTATCCGTAAAAATGACATTGACCGCGTCTGATTTAGTCGCGCAGGTCGTCGTTACGGTTACGCTATATTCACCACTTTCGCTAATGTCAATTTGTGCGGCGTTACTGCCGTTACTCCACGCAATTTCAGCATCGGTGACATTAGTAGAAAGCGTTACGGTTTCGCCATTACAAACCGAGCGATCTTCCCCCAAATCTATCGTAAAATCATCATTGTAAAATACATCAATCGCATCTATTTTGCTATCGCAATCATTAGAAATGGTCACGCTGTAAGTACCTGACTGGGAAATAGTTAACGTAGGATTAGTGCTGCCATCTGACCATAAATAATTGACTTCATCCACTATGACGGTGGCATCTAAAACGACATCTTCTGCATCGCACATAATTTTATTTTCACCTAAATCTAAGGTCGGTAAAGCATCCGCTTGATCGACAATCACGGAGGCTTCTCCGCTACTACAATTCGTAGTGACTGTAACGGAATAAGTACCCGCTGCGCGCGCGGTTAAAGTCGATTCAGTACTGCCATCTTGCCACTGATAAGTCGCGTCCGCATCTGGGAAAGTAGCATCAAAAAGTAGCGTTTCTTCATCGCAAATTTGGAAATGAATACCTCCGAGGTCAATATTTAAACTAGAAGTCGGTTCGGTAACGCTAAAATCCTTTGCGATGGTCTCTGCTGGATTATCACACAAATCCAATACCTCGGTACTATTATCAGTCGTCATAGTTAAACTGAAATCGCCTAAACTAGCGATAGGCGGATTAATTTCTAATTCAAAATTTTGGTCATATTCGCCACCTGCATCGCAGGAAGCAGAGTTTAATGAAACTTCATATGGACCACCTGGACCAGTCAGTGAGAAATTTGCTGCGGCTACTGTTGCACATTGAATATTTTCCGTAAAGGAAACTATGATTGCTGACTCGTCACAAGTTTCTGGGGTAATCACGTCCGCAATTTCAGGTGCTTTTTCATCTAAAATCCCAATATCTCCTGAATAGCCAAAATCAATTTTATAGCCATTGGGTGAACCCGACCAATTGGAAATACACAAGGCGTAAGTATTACCTGCTTGTACCGAAATGAGGTCGTTAAACGGCGTGCTTCCTCCAAATTGATTGGGACTAGGAAACCATGCATTACAATTAGAACCTTGTTGGTCTAAATTAGATTCACCCGTTGCACCTGTGCGTCCGTCGCAATCGCCACCGCCCGTTACATTACAACTTACGGTCAGCGAACCATCGCTACCAATATCCACACAGCGACCGCCCGTCACATCAAATAGCCACCAATCGTAATCATCGTTCAAGTTATTTGGCGTAATTAAAAAGCCAAAATCACCTGCGCGATCTACTTGAAAGGTGTACCAAATCGTATTATCTTCTTGTGAACTACAACTCAAATCAGGATTAATTTCGTTGAAATTTCCGATACCCGTCGGCGAGTCTGCTTCCTCATAAACCTGTTGGCAAACGGGAATCGCGCCTAAACAATCTTGCACCGTTGGACGTTGGGCAAGTACAAAGGTGGAAATAAAGAAAAAGCACAGTAGAAGAGTAGAATTTAAATTCATCGGCACTATAATTTGGTGCAAACGGAGTGTTTGCTTTTTTAGAAAATACCAACAGGTGTGCTCGGAAAAGTGGTTTGAAAATAGTGTGAGGTTGTTTGAAAGTTATTACTAGATTCAAACAGCAGAAAATTAGTTCGTAGGTGTGGGATGGAAAGTGATAATATGTATCATGAAGAGCGTAGATTACAACCTATCGTGACACATTAAATTCAGGTGTGCTAACTTTGATGACAAATGTACGCATTTTTTAATATTCAACGAAAAAAAATTACTTATGGCAAAACGAAAATATGATGTCGTTATCTTCGGCGCAACGGGTTTTACGGGCAGACTAGTAGCCGAATACCTATTAGAGCAGTATAGCGTAGGTGGCGATTTGAAATGGGCAATGGCTGGACGGAGCGCAGAGAAGTTGCAGAAAATACAAAACGAAATCGGCGCAGAAGATGTCGATACGATTATTGCGGATAGTAAAGATCGCGCTAGTCTGGATGCTATGACGGCGCAGACAAAAGTAATTTGTACAACTGTCGGACCTTATGCTATGTACGGTTCGGACTTAGTTGCTTCTTGTATTGAAAATGGAACGCATTACTGCGATTTGACGGGCGAAGTGCAATGGATTCGTCGGATGATCGATCAGCACCACGATGCGGCGGTCGCCCAAAAAGTAAAAATTGTCAATAGCTGTGGCTTTGATTCCATTCCTTCGGATATGGGCGTTTTTTATTTACAAAAAGAAGCCAAAGAACGTTTTGGAGAGCCATGTCAAAAGATTAAATTTCGCTTAAAGGCAGCGAAAGGCGGCTTTAGCGGCGGTACAGTCGCGAGTTTGAATTACGTACTGGAAGAAGCTGCACAGGACAAATCGATCTTTGATATTTTAGAAAATCCTTACTCACTTGCACCCGCAGGCGAACGCCAAGGCGTAGCACAGGATGATGCAATGGTAGCAGGATTTGACGAAGATTTGCAAGCGCATACCGCACCTTTTGTCATGGCACCGATCAATACTAAAGTTGTCCGTCGTTCTAACGCGCTATTGGGTTATCCTTACGGTAAAGACTTCCAATACGATGAAAAAATGTTAAGTGGTAAGGGAATTTCTGGAAAATTAACGGCTAATGTTATTGCAGGTGGAATGGGATTAGTGATGGGGGCGAAACCAGGATCATTGTTCAAAAAAGTAATCGATCGTTTTACACCCGATCCAGGTGAAGGTCCTTCCAAAAAAGAACGCGAAAACGGCTTTTTTAGCATCATTTTAATTGGTAAAACTAAAGACGGACGCATCATTCGCGGACGCGTAAAAGGAAAACGTGATCCAGGCTACGGTTGTACGAGTCGGATGTTGGCGGAAAGCGCAGTAAGTTTAGCCAAAGATAAATTATTG
>JBGCES010000596.1:0-3031 GCA_045106545.1 Saprospiraceae bacterium | reverse complement strand
TTCAAAAAATTAGTATCTGATAGCAATACAAAATTAACGATCATCAGCATTGAAATCTAGTTTTTTGACGATTTTTTCTAGCACTGGTGTTGCATAGAATGAAAAAATATTAGCACTGGTGTTGCATCAAGCAAGTACATTTAATCATAAATCACTGACTATCAACAACTTAAAATTATTTCACACAAAATGGGTCTTTGTACTAAATTATTTCAAGTTAATATTCGCAAAAATACAATTTGAGAAAGAAAACTCCTATTTCCGATAATCCACCAACTCGCCGTCTATAAATAATTCAGTACTTTCTACTACTTGTTTGAGGGCGAAATTCATGCGTTCAAGCCCGCTTTGGTAGTAATGTTTGATAAAGTTTTCCCAGCCTAAATTAACCAATAGTCCACTCATTTGTACCGTATTTTCAAATGCTGTATTTCCATCTTCGTACGTATTAAACGCAAAATCATGTTGATACTTTCCCATAAAAAAAGACGAATATTTCCACTGCAAGTAGCTATTTTCTTCGTAGCGACTGACTTTGACATTGTAAGTAGAAGATTTATTTAAAGACACGGGTGGCTCTTTACTCCTTTGTTTTGCCAGCGTCTCTTCCGCTTCCGCAAATTCCGCCATATCTGCAAAAATTTCGGGCGTATTAGGAAAGATAGTTACCGTTAATCTTTCATTTAAACGCACTGTCCCGCGCACATCACTAAGGAAAGGATTCCATAATTGCCAAGCGTGGAATTGAGTGAAGGAGTGCCAGACTTCGTAGGGTTCGGCGTTGATGAGGATGGTGGTGGTGAGTTTTTTCATTTTTGATATTCAAAGTTTATTACTCTCTGAAAGTAGGTCAAAATAGGTAGATTCCGCGAGTAATAGAAAGATAAAGTTAGAAGTACTTACTTGATAAAGCACACTTAACCGAAAAAATCAGCGCTGATTTTTGAATGAACTAATCATACCTCAAAGAAAACTCTTGAATTTACAAAATCACAATATTCCTTTTTCGCCTTCCCAATATTTCGATAAACACCCGCAAATCATCGCTAAACGCCGCTCATCCAACACTTTCCAATAACGACATTCTCCCACCTTTTCCGTAACTTCCCGTCCATTTTAGCCACTTTTATTTGTAAAAAATAACAGGTGCATCCACGACGCTCACGTCTCGCCCCTTTTACATTTTACATTTAGTCTTTTACATTTTACATTAAAAATTGACATCCTGACCATGCAAAGAATCCTACCCAGCAGCTTATTATTACTGCTATGTTTACTCATCGCCACATCGGCAAGCGCACAGCGCAAAAAGAAAGACAAAGGCGCACCCGCCGTAGAATCCAAATACTTTATGGATACCGTTTCGTTGAGCGGTTTGAAATTTCGATCCATCGGACCCGCGCTCACTTCGGGGCGGATTGCTGATTTTGCGATTCATCCTGATAATCCAGCGCATTATTACGTGGCGACCGCTTCGGGTGGCGTATGGAAAACCACTAATGCTGGAACGACTTACACGCCGATTTTTGATAACGAAGGCTCGTATTCAATCGGCTGCGTGACGCTCGATCCGCAGAATCCCAACGTCGTTTGGGTCGGTACGGGCGAGAACAATAACCAACGTTCCGTCAACTACGGCGATGGCGTTTATAAATCCGAAGATGGCGGCGCGAGTTGGAAAAATATGGGTTTGGAAAATTCCGAACACATCGCCAATATCATCGTGCATCCCGATAATTCTAATGTCGTTTACGTTTCGGCGATTGGTCCACTGTGGAGCAAAGGTGGCGAACGCGGCGTATATAAAACCACCGACGGCGGTGAAACTTGGGAAGCCGTTTTAACCATCGACGAACATACGGGCGTGACGGATTTGCTGATGGATCCGCGCAATCCGCAAGTGTTATACGCCGCAGCCATGCAGCGCAGACGGCACGTTTATACTTACGTGGGCGGTGGTCCAGGTAGCGGAATGTACAAAACGACCGACGGCGGCGAGAACTGGACGAAGATTAATAAAGGCTTACCCAGCAGCGATATGGGACGAATTGGTTTGGCACAATCGCCTGCCGACCCCGAAGTGATTTACGCGCAAGTGGAAGCGGCAGAAGGAAGCGGCGTTTATAAAACGACCAATCGCGGTGCGAGTTGGAAAAAAATGTCTAGCTACGTGACGAGCGGAAATTACTACTCCGAAATGGTGGCGCATCCGACTAACCCCGACATCGTCTTCGCGATGGATACGTGGTTGCATCGCTCGACGGACGGCGGTAAGTCGTTTCATAAAGTGAATGAAATGAACAAACACGTCGATAACCACGCAATGTGGGTCAATCCGACGAATGTCAATCACTGGCTAGTCGGTTGTGACGGCGGTATTTACGAAACCTTTGATGGCGCGGCGACTTGGATTTTTAAATCCAATCTGCCCGTAACGCAATTTTATAAAGTAGCTTTGGACAATAACGAACCATTTTACAATGTCTATGGTGGAACGCAGGATAATTTCAGCCTCGGTGGACCAGCGCAAACGCGTAGCGGCAACGGCATCGTGAATTCTGATTGGTTTATTACTAACGGCGGCGACGGTTTTGAAAGTCAGGTTGATCCGAATAATCCAAATATCATTTACGCGCAATCGCAGTACGGTGGTTTGGTGCGCTACGATAAGGCGAGTGGGGAAATTTTGGGTATTCAACCCAAACCACGCGAAGACGAAATGTCGTACCGCTGGAATTGGGACGCGCCGCTGGAAGTATCTAAACACAATCCAACGCGCATCTATTTTGCGGCAAATAAATTATTCAAATCGGATGATCGCGGTAGTACTTGGGACGTGATTAGCGAAGATTTGACACGCCAAATCGACCGCAATACCTTGAAGGTTTACGACAAAGTATTGAGCATGGACGCGGTGGCAAAAAACCGCTCGACTTCGCCTTACGGTACGATTGTAGCGTTCTCCGAAAGTCCATTGAACGAAAACTTATTGTACGTCGGTACGGATGATGGTTTGGTACAAATCACGACG
>JBGCES010000595.1:0-2178 GCA_045106545.1 Saprospiraceae bacterium | reverse complement strand
CAGTGTAAGGGGTGTCACTACCGCGATGGGAAAGATATTTTACCGATTGGTCCATCCGTTCGCCAATTAAATGGCAATTTCACTTACGCCGATGGAGCAAAAAATCAGCTGACTAAATGGGTCGAAAAAGAGTGGTTGACTGACCTACCCGAACTTGCGAAAGTACCCAAAATGGCAGATTGGAGTAATCCAAAAAGTGGTACAATTGACCAGCGCGCACGTGGCTATTTAGATGCCAACTGTGCACATTGTCATAATGAAAAAGGCCCTGCGAATACTTCTGGTTTATACCTCAATGTACATGAAACCAATCCCGAAAATTATGGCGTAGATAAATCGCCCGTAGCAGCGGGACGCGGTTCGGGCGATCGTCCGTATAGTATTGTAAAAGGTGATCCTGATAACTCCATTATTGTCTATCGCATGGCTTCCAAAGATCCTGGAGTGATGATGCCCGAAGTGAGTCGGAAGTTGGTGCACACGGAAGGGGTGGCATTGATTCGGGAATGGATTAAAGGGATGAAGTAAAAAAGCTAGTAGTTTATAGTCAAATTGAAAGATTCATTTTAATCATTATCAAACAAGTCATCTAAGGTTAGTGATTGGTCAACTAATCCTAAGCTGTGTTCATTTTCAGTGATACCGAAAGTAGTCAGCATCGTTAAAAACAAGTGCTTTTTAGTTTTGGTTTGTTCAGCAAAGACATCCAACTTATTTTGTAGATCTTCGGCGTAAGTCTTTGAAATAGTAAAAGATTTATTATGAAATTTGATTTCAAAAATATTGATAATATCGTCTTTTCTATCCAATACTAAATCAATCTGTGCGCCCTTATCGTCATTCGTTCCACGCTGGAGAAAAGTAGAAACTGCCGTATAAACACCGCCGATACTCATAGCTTTTTTAATTTGTGGCGTATGTTTTAAGCAAATATTTTCAAACGTAAAGCCACACCAGATTTTGTATGCCTGGGTTTGACTCAGCTCCTTCCAAACATCGCCAAATTCCTTTCGGTTGGGTTCAATAAATTGCAAATAGAAAATTGAATACTCATCCGTCAGTCGATATACTTTGTTATTCTTCTTGTTTCCATAAGCCTGAAAAATATCAATAAATCCTGACTGTTCGAGTTCAACCAACGCTTTAGAAACACTTCCACCATTAGGCAATTTTGCCGTCTTTATCAATTCCGTTCGATTCATACCGCGTCGCTTCTGCGCCAAGGTGCGTACAATCGCAATGTGATTATCCGAGTGGTCAAATAAAGCGGTATATAGATTAGAAAACTCATCGCGTAGCAGACCCGTTTTTGAGAAGCAAACTTTTTCGATTATTTGTGCCGCGCTTTTTCCTACTTCTACCTCTTTGAGATAATGCGGAATCCCACCCATTGCCATATATATTTGTAAAATATGATAGCGATTGAGTTTTACTCGATTATTTACCCGTAGATAATGTTCCGTTTCGGCTAAAGTAAAAGGAGCTAAATGAATACGCCGCGTGATACGATTATGCAATCCACCAGTATGATTGACTACCTTTTGAATCATCCAAGAAGCCGCTGAACCACAGATGACAATTACAATATTTTGATTGACTGCCCAACTATTCCAAAAAAAACTCAATGCCCGCAAGAATCCAGATCGATGTGTCGCTAACCACGGAACTTCATCCAAAAATATGACTGGTTTACGATCTTTAGGTAGTTTTTTGAGGTATTTAATTAGGATGTAAAACGCTTCCATCCAATTCGCAGGTGGCTTTGGTAGTAATAAGTTATCCGCTGAAAGTTGGGGGGCATAAGTAAAATTGAGTAATTGTTCCGCTAAAGGTGCGTTTTGTGTACCAGTCAATTCAAACACCAAATTTTCTTGATAAATCGTCTTGACCAAAAACGTTTTTCCAATCCGTCTCCTCCCAATAACCGATACCATTTCAGCACGATTTGACTGAAGTGCCTTTTCTAGAACTGCTTGTTCCTGCGCTCGCCCAATTAATTGATCTGACATATTTAAACTTTATTACTCACCAAAATATATCAAAATTAATTTATTTTGGTGAGCAATAAAAATTATTACTCACCAAATGTAAGTACTTTGGTTATCTCTGGAGATATTACTAAAGAAGATGCAATGTCAAAACTTGCGTTCTTAAAAGAATGGAAAAACACGAATGTTA
>JBGCES010000594.1:0-7801 GCA_045106545.1 Saprospiraceae bacterium | reverse complement strand
AAGAATTTCGGAGGCAAAAAATCTTTGCATAACTTGTCCCGACGCTTGTCTCGGGAGTCCTTCTACGGAAATATTTTTTAACGCAGTATATCGGAAAAATTACCCGTCATAAAGTGACGATTATATTGATTGAAGTACTTAGCTATTGATTACACTTGAAGTTACATTTTTTCTAGTCCAACAAAATCAACAAAAATGAAGTGGAGAAGATTTAACGGGACGCGCATCGAAATGCCGATTAAGCAACTCGTCGAGCAAACTATTATCCGTGAACAAGCAGAAGGTCATCGACTGAAAGTTTGTATCGGCACAGACTCACAGGTACGCGGCAAAGTAACGGAATATGCTACAGTTATCGTCTTTGTACGTGAAGGAAAAGGTGGTTTTATGTATATTTCTAACATGAAGGAAGAAAAGAAACGCGGACTAAAAGAACGGATGATCACAGAGGTGGCGCGTTCGGTCGAAGTCGCGTATAGCCTTTGTGACCTCTTAGATGTATATAATGTAGAATTAGAAGTGCATGCGGACATCAATACAGATCCGAGTTTCCAGTCTAATCGTGCCCTTAAGGAAGCGATGGGCTATATTTTGGGAATGGGTTTCGTGTTTAAAGCTAAACCTAATGCCTTCGCAAGTTCGTCTTGTGCAGATAAGATGGTTTAAAATATAGAATTAGAAAAAGGGTTTTGGTCGGTGACCAAAACCCTTTTTTTTCTTTATAGCATAGACATTTTTACCTATACTACTCTACCGAAGAGAAAACTGGCGTACCGCCATCATTATTATCATTCATTTCTAACTCCTCTTCTTCCTCGTCTCGTTGTCGATTACGATACCAAATATACGCGCCCGCTGCTACTAATAAATAAGGCATAGACAACATATACAGAATCCCGTTATTCAATCCGCGTCCTGCCGTACCACCATTTTTCAAGTTCGACTCCGCGCCCATTTTACACATCGGGCATTGCGCTGCCACTTCATTGGTCGTCGCTACGCTCAGCGTTAAACTTAGAATAAATATAGCTAAGATGCTTTGCAATTTATTTTTCATAATAAACGAATTTAAGTTATAGAATGCACAAGTCAGGGACGATGTGCAAACGTTTTTTATTAATACAAAAAATTCTAATAATAAGGTCGCAACATCAAATAACACAAAGGACCAGTAATCGCTACGTATAACCAAAGGGGATATACCCATTTTGCCATCTGGCGGTGTTTATCTATTTGTCCCGTATATGCACGAATAAAGGTAAATAAAATAAAAGGCAAGATCACTGCCGCTAAAATTACGTGTGTGATTAGCAAGAAAAAATACACGTAACGAATCGTACCTTCACCACCAAAAGAAGTCGCCTCAGTCGTCGTATGATAGACCACATAAGATAACAGAAATAACGTTGATAATAATAACGCTACTACATTCGCCCGCTTATGTGCTTCTACGTTTTTATTTTTAATGAAATAGAATGAAAACATCAGCGCGATTGCTGCCAAACCGTTTAAAGTAGCGTGGAGAGGTGGTAAAAAGCTAAAATCAATCCCCGTCTCAAAGTGTATTTTTCGCATAAAAACTACTAATAAAAGCACCACTGCTGAAAGGACAGAAGCTACAATATTTAGCTTTTTTGCTAGAACAAGATTTTCTTTCATGTCTAAAATAATGAATTACTGATAATAAATTAGTCTATCAAGTATTGATTAAAATACTACATCTCCTTATCTCTCTCTAGAATAATATCTTTCGTTTCTTCTCGTGGTAAGATCAATGAAATATGCTGCGCCATTTTAGCGAAATCTTCCGATTGATCCGCGCGATAATAATTTTTTATCATCATGGTATCAACTAAAGCAAAATAGGGTTCATCCTCATTTGGAAATTGAAATTGCTCCGCCAATTGTCGTACTTGTTGGCTATTTCCATAAAGTACGTGCCATTGGTTAGGATTACGCAATTCGTAATTTTCTAATAACGTCGCTCGTTCACTCGCCGCTAAACTATCTTTATCAATCAGATAAGAAATCATTTCAAATTCTTCACGGTCGTGAAATTGTCCACTCAAATTCGCTAAACGTGCATTCCAAAGTTTACTATCTTTTAGATCCTCATAGGAAACGAAATTTGCTACGACAATTTTATTCGCTAAACTATCAGACGCAATCATATTCCCACGTAAGTCCTGCAATTTAAAACTCGGCACTACTGCTCGATCCTGCAATTCTGCCCAAGCTGCTTTTTGATAATTAAATCCTTTGCGTAGGTAATAAAATGATCCCATTGGTAAAATTACCAGCATTAGAAACAATGCGAGGATCTGTAGTATATTTCTGCTTTTTGAACGTTCTTCTCCCATTTATATTAATGATATATGATGAATGGTAAATGAAAAATCATTTCCACAAAGATCGTTATTTTAACAGGGTTTTAGAAAAATAGATGTGTGCAATCAGTTGGTTTTCTGTCAAAGTTTGACATTTGATGGGTCGTGAGTAATGCATAATATGAAATGTCACTTTGACAGAAAACACAAAGCGGATAAATCGCCTAGCTGGCAACTTATCCGCTTAATGGTTATCCGTTGAGTAATATTCAACTGAGCAATTGGCAGACTACCAATTTTCAACTAAAAACTACCAACTCTTATTACCCCAATTCCTTAGTATCCGCAGGAATTACGTTTTGTTCCATCATTCCTACTTCCTCAATTGGTGCTTCATTTTTGTCCTTGATCAACTCACGACGTTCGCCCCAAGCAGATCCTTCTTGCATAAATGCAATAATCGCCCATACCAATAACAAAACGGGTAATAGAACACTCATTGCCAATCCCTTCACTTCATATTTCATGTGCATGAAATCAAAGATGATAAAGTATGCTTTGTAAACAGATAACACAATGATTAATAATCCTGCGCCATAAATAACTGCTTTGTAGTCTTCGATACCAGAGATAATATGCCCTTTACCCAAGAGCGAAATAAATACTTCGACTAAGGTAACAACTGCCAACAACCACAAACCGCGCATTACCGCTTTTTTACTTTCTTCGTAAGTTAAGTGATCTGCCATTTTTGAATAATATTTTAAACTTCCTAAGAAGTGAATTTTATAAAAAAGATAAACGACAGATAGCAGGTTTCGTTGGGAAACCTGCTATCTGAATAATTGTTATGTATTACAGTAGGTAGAATACTAAGAATACAAATACCCAAACCAAATCGACAAAGTGCCAATACAAACCAATCTTTTCTACCATTTCGTAACCATTCTTACGTTTGGCATAAAGTCCACTTGCCGAGTTGAGCATAATAATAAAGAGAAATACTACTCCTGAAAATACGTGGAATCCGTGGAATCCCGTAATAAAGAAAAATAATCCTCCAAAAGCCTTAGGCCCCATCTGCTGCTCTTTTACCTCGCCTAAATTGGTTTGATAAGAAAGAGGCTGATAATCTCCATCATGATAATGAATAAGATAAGTATCACCTGCCTCAAAAGTATCTCCTTTATTGATATGATGACCATCTCCTTCCATATAAGTACCACCTTCTACATGTGTACCAAATGGATTATTTAATACTGTCATGCTCTCATGACCAATTAAGTTGGACCACTCCCAGGCCTGACAGCCCAAAAAGCCAAGTCCACCAACAATCGTTAGCAACATCCAAAATACTACACCTCGCTTGTTTTCGCGGTGTCCTTCCTGTACTGCCCGTACCATTGTTACCGAGCTAATAATCAATAAAAATGACATAAAAGTCACGAAAATCAGCGGTGCTTGTTCGTGTGGAAAGAATTTATGAATACCGAAAGGTGCTGTCGCAAAGACGAAATCAGGTACAGGCCAAGTCGGCATACTAAAGCGCAACGCGCCGTAAGCGATCAAAAAACCTGCGAATGTAAAGGCATCCGAAAGCAGGAAGTACCACATCATTAACTTACCATAACTCGCTTTGAACGGCTGTGCTCCTCCTCCCCAAGCGTCGTTGTTTTCGTCGTGATGTACTTCGTGTTCCAATACAGTAGAATCTGCCATGGTTACTTAGTTGTAATTGAGTAAAGTTGTAAAATTATCTGAAGCTAAACTTTAAATATCAAAAGCTAATATTTAATTTTTAACGTCTTTTCTTTATTGAAATAACATAAATACTAATAAATACACCCAAAGTAAGTCAACAAAATGCCAGTACGTGAGGGTGAGTTCAAAACGTAGTTTACGTTTTGGAGTTACCTTATGTGGTAATATAAAGGCGTGTAAACAAGCAATTAAAACTGCCGCTACTCCACCAATAATATGCGCTGCATGTAATGCTGAAATGACATAGACAAATGAACCCGATGGATTTCCTACTAAATCGATACCAATATTCCTCAATTCCATCCAACCAAAATATTGTCCAATTAAAAATGCCAATCCTAAAACCGCTGTCACTACTAATCCACCTTTGTAGATTGTGGTATTGCCTTTCTTGAAGGCGTTGTAAGAAGCGTGCAAAGTTATACTACTTAGAATAATTACCGCAGTATTTATTAAAAAAATATCAGGTAATCTAAATTCTAACCAATTTCCTGCTGCCTGACGCACAATCCAAGCACTTGTCAAAGCAACAAACATCATGGAAATGCTTGCACAAGCTGCGTATAAGGCAAATTTTTGTGGATGAATTTTACTTCTACGATAATCATTCGACACGGAAACATTCATTTTTTATGATTTTAGAAACCAGTTATTAGTAATCAGTGATTAGATTCATTTTATCCAATTTCTGTTTACTGGTCACTAATAACTAATTCACTGTTATTATATTTTATCAAAATACATCGCCACAAATACAACGGGGATGTAGAAAAATGATATAAACATGAGTTGCAATGCGGCTTTCCGATTGCACTTTTGGTATAAATTCCACCCCATTCCTGCATAAGCCAAAGCAAAAACAACGGCTATAACAGCTGAGACGATTCCAGTGATACCTAAATAGAAAGGCAAAACACCTAAGGGTACTAGAATTAAAGCATAGATAAACGACTGTAATCCAGTATTCTTATCACGTTCTCCATTCTGTGTAGGAATCAATTTGTAGCCCGCTTTTTTATAATCATCAAATCCTAGCCAGCCAATCGCCCAAAAATGAGGAAACTGCCAGATAAACTGAATACAAAACAAGGATAAGCCCAACATTGTAATCTGTCCTTCTACTGCAACACAACCGATTAAGGTTGGTAATGCTCCAGGAAATGCACCTACAGTGATAGCAATTGGTGATACCCGTTTCAGTGGCGTATATAAATACGCGTAACTCAACAAAGCAACCATTCCGAGAAATGCCGTTAGCGGATTAAATAGTGCAAGTAAGGTAATTCCACCTAAACTCATCAATCCTGCTGCTAAAACAGCTTCAGAAGTCGCCATACGTCCCGTTGCTAATGGTCGATTAGCCGTACGGGTCATTAACTTATCATAGTCTTTTTCCAGTACTTGATTCAGCGCATTCGCTGCCCCAGTTACTAAAAAACCACCTAATGCTAACATACCAACTGATAGCCAGTCTATCGAGCCATTAGCAGCAATTAAATAAGCCATCACAGAAGAGAAGACAACGGTCATCGTCAGCCTAAACTTCACTAAAGATTGATAATCAGCTACTTTTTGTCCAAAAATACTCGTTGTATTTTTTACCGTCGTTTCTGTTGCCACCTAAGTTGATGATAATGAAGGTAGAAGTTGGGTACTAGAATTGATGATTAGATATGGTATAAATACGCCAATCTAATCTCTATAATCTAATTACTAACCTCTTCATTCTACTTTAAAATAAAATGCAAAATGCAGTCTACATAGGGCTACATTTTGCATTTTTTATATTGATGCGTAGCCAGTTGACTACCCCTTAAAAGTTTTTAGTTTGTCGTTGATAGTTTGTAGTAAAGAACTCTGTTACTACAAACTATCAACTTTATAACTACCAACTTAAAATTAGTGCGATTCCGATTCATTCGGCCCTACGGGTTCGATTTGCGATATAAATTCGCGACCGTCTTTACCGTAGTCATATGCCCAACGCTGTACAGCTGGAATCTTACCCGGCCAGTTTCCGTGACCAGCAATGATCGGTGTAGTCCATTCCAATGTAGTTGCTCCGTAAGGATTCTTATTGGTCATTTTCTTACCATTCCAGATAGAGTAGAAGAAATTGATAACCATTAACAATTGGAAAGAGAATACAATTACTGCTGCAATGGTGATAAATTGATTCATCTCTGTAAAGTGAGAGAATGTATCAAAGCTATCAAAACGGTAGTAACGACGTGGTACACCTGCCATACCTAAGTAGTGCATCGGCCAGAAAATTGCGTAAGCACCAATCAATGTACCCCAGAAGTGAATCTTACCCAATGTTTCGTTCATAAAACGACCAAACATCTTAGGAAACCAATGATACACTCCAGCGTACATTCCGAAGAATGCTGCAATCCCCATTACGATGTGGAAGTGAGCTACAACAAAGTAGGTATCGTGCATTTGGATATCAATCGCAGAGTTACCTAAGAAGATACCAGTCAAACCACCAGAGATAAACATAGAAACAAAACCGATAGCGAATAACATCGCGGAATTGAATCGAATATTACCACCGTATAGTGTCGTAATCCAGTTAAATACTTTTACTGCTGATGGTACAGCAATAATTAAAGTAAAGATTACGAAGAAGTTAGAGATAAATGGATTCACACCTGACATAAACATGTGGTGTGCCCACACGATGAAAGATAAGAAACCAATTGCCAAGATAGAATAAACCATCGCTTTGTAACCGAAAATCGGCTTTCGTGCGTGTACCGAAAGCACTTCCGATACGATACCCATCGCTGGCAAGATAATAATATATACCTCAGGGTGACCCAAGAACCAGAACAAGTGCTGGTACAAAATCGGCGAACCACCTACGTGATCCAATGCCTGCCCACCAATAAAGATTTCACTTAAATAGAAACTTGTTCCTAATCCACGGTCACACATTAACAATAGTAAACCAGATACAAGTACAGGGAAAGATAAAAGACCCAATACCGCTGTTACAAAAAATGCCCAGATGGTCAATGGCATTCTCCACATGGTCATACCTTTAGTACGTAAGTTTAGTACGGTAGTAATGTAATTGATCCCCCCAAGTAGTACGGAGACTACAAAGAATACCAAACTCATCGTCCAGAGTGTCATACCCGCACCTGACCCCGAAGAGGCTTGCGGTAGCGCACTTAATGGCGGATAAGCAGTCCAACCACCTGCAAATGGTCCAGTACTCAAGAAAAGGGAATAAAACATGATTGCTCCTGCTAAAAAGAAGAACCAGTAAGACATCATGTTTAACAATGGCGAAGCCATATCACGTGCTCCAATCTGCAAGGGTATCAGCAGGTTACTAAAAGTACCACTTAATCCCGCTGTCAATACAAAAAATACGATAATCGTACCGTGCATCGTCACGAGTGCGTAGTAAAATTCTGGTGCTAAAGAGCCAATACCGGCATCGTTTACAGTAATCCATTTACCTAGCAATGGTTTTATCCATGCCATGTTCTCCTCTGGAAAACCTAATTGTAAACGGAAAATTAAAGACATCGCACCACCAATAATTGCCCAAATCATTCCTGTGATCAGGAATTGACGTGCAATCATTTTGTGATCCATACTGAAAACGTACTTCGAAATAAAGCTTTGTTTGTGATGTCCGTGATCGTTACTCATTATATCTTCTTAATTTACGTTATTCTTTAATTAATTTAAGG
>JBGCES010000593.1:0-10306 GCA_045106545.1 Saprospiraceae bacterium | reverse complement strand
AAGCGTCATCAATCTGAATTTGCTTCGCGGGAATACGCAAACGATATTGACCATTGCCGATAAAGGTGAATAAATCGCGGCGTTCGAGTTTTTGGTGACTATCGAGTTGTAAGATAGAATTGATGTTTTCGATGATGCGACTAAGGTAAGTTTGGCTAGGAATTTCGCCGTAACCGCCGACGGTAATCGCGGGTGGAATGTGCTCTCCGAATTTGCGGCGCACCGAAAATTTGAGCAAGTTTTTATACTGCGTTGCTTTTGAGCCAAAATCAACCACTTGCTGTTCAATTCCTTTAGATGGGATATTGATTTTAACGATAGACCAATCTAAAAAACGGATGGACATTTCGTTGGGTTGTGGCGTACTGGCAAGGCGAATCACCCAAGTCGTAGCGAGCACTAAAAAGATAGCAATTAACGCAGTTTTGGCGATGATTTTTAATAGAAAAGGCGTGAATTGATCATCTAATTGTAGAAAAACTTCTGGAAGTTGAGAGAGTAACATTAGTACAATTGCCACCACCGAAATCCAAGCGACCACTTTTAAATTGGTATTCAAAAAAGTGCGATACAAAGCAATAGCTAACATCCCCGAAAGAAAGGCAGAAAGTATGAAATCAGGCACACTGCTGATGCGAATTTGTTGCCAAATGTTTTGCTCGCCTAATATTGCAGGTAATAGAATGGTGATTCCCGTAGTCGCGATAATTAGCAGGATGATCTTGTTTACATTTTTCTGATTATGATAAATAAAAGGTGGCGCGTAATAGAAATAAAACAGCGCCAGCAACAGAAATAGATTATTCAGCACCGAAAGCAAACTTACGACGATTTGATAGCTATTGGATGCACGAGATTCATAACCAAAATACATCCACAAACCCGAAATGACCCACACAAACATCGCCGAACTTAAATGTAGCAATCCCTTATCTACACGCTTTTGCGAGTCATCTTCCACTAATCGTTGTCGAAATCGCTTTGTGATATTGTACCAAATCGCCAGCAGTAATGTCCCGCCAATAAACGAGATAAAAGTATGTGCGAGGATGTAAAATTGTGCGAGTTCGGACATAAATTAAACTTCAGTTAGAATCACTACAGTCTTTGCCATTTTATCGTGCAAGGCTTGATTTTTACGGGTATAAGCAACCATCAAGCAGGAAAAAAAAGTAACCCAGGTAAACATACCTTCAATAGAATTTTCTTTTTGATTACCAACAAAACTGGCAAACTCCGCCCAGCTATCTATCTCTACAAACTCGGGATTTTGATACAAAAACCACATCGAAGATGCGCTCAATGCTGCTGAGATAAGATACAGACTATTCCGCACGATGATCGTACCCAAATCTGCTCTTTTGAAATCTTCCGTTAAGACCTTGATTTTCATGATCATCTTACCGATAGTTGCCTGATATTGCGTTTCCATAAAGGGCTGGTAGAACGCAAATCCAAAAGTGGCAAGTACCGCCAGCGGATACGACTTGATGGAAAACATATTATAGTAGGACAACAAAATAAACGGAATTAAGATCAAAGTGTCAATAATAGCTGCACTCAGCCGCTTGGTAAAAGAGGCGTAAACCACCTCTTTTTGTTCTTTCGTCAATTCGTCGTCGAGAATCTGATTGTTCATATTTCAATTTTTGTGGCGGGAAAATAAGCAGCTTAATGGGGAATTCAAAATTCATTGCTTTTGAAACCTGACTTTTAATAAAATACCATCAATCTAGCACCTAACTTAATTAATGGTAACTACTGGTTACGAACAGAAAGTGTTGACGAAAAAACGGAGGTGTTATCGATTAGTAGGATAGTGAAAAATTGACAACGAAAAGTAAATTTTCTTATTATTGCTGTTGCGACCCAAGTTGTGCGTCGCCAATCAATAAGCAATAATAATGATCCACATTCAAAATTACCTCAACGGCAGGTTTCAAGCCGCTGTGGATGGTAAAACCTTAGAGGTCATCAATCCCAGCAAAGGTGAATTTTACGCAACGGCACCCGCTTCTAATCAAAAAGACGTTGCTCTTGCCGTCGCTGCCGCTAACGCCGCTTTTCCTGCTTGGTCAACTACCTCACAGACGGAACGGGCTAAAATCTTACTACAAATCGCCGATCGCATCGAAGCTCAACTAAACGAATTGGCATTAGCGGAATCTATCGATAATGGAAAACCGCTGGCATTAGCAAAGCGCGTGGACATTCCACGGGCTTCCGCAAATTTCCGTTTTTTTGCACACGCTATCACTCAATTTGCTACGGCTGCGCACGAAATGCCAGGCGATAATGCGATAAATTATACCTTGCGGCAACCACTGGGTGTGGTGAGTTGTATCTCTCCTTGGAATTTACCGTTGTACTTATTTACTTGGAAAATTGCGCCAGCACTGGCAGCGGGTAACTGCGTGATTGCTAAACCGAGTGAAGTGACTCCGATGACGGCGTTTCTTTTAGCTAAAATTTGTGACGAAGTAGGTTTGCCGAAAGGCGTACTCAATATTTTGCATGGCTATGGTCAAGATGTCGGAGGAGCGATGACAAAGCATCCTAAAATTAAAGCGATTTCCTTTACGGGAAGTACGCGAGTAGGAGGGGAGATTGCAAAAATCGCTGCCCCATTATTTAAGAAATTGTCTTTAGAAATGGGCGGCAAAAATCCTAATCTGATTTTCGCGGATTGCGATTATGATAAAATGTTAGCAACAACTTTGCGCTCGTCTTTTGCAAATCAGGGACAAATTTGTTTATGTGGTTCGCGGATTTATGTAGCGGCAAGTTTATACGAAAAATTCAAAAATGACTTGGTAAATCGCGCCAGGCAAATGGTAGTTGGTGATCCCTTGAGTACGGAAACGCAGATTGGTGCAGTAGTGAGCGAAGCGCATTTTAATAAAATATTATCGTATATTGAACTTGCCAAACAAGAAGGCGGAAGGGTGCTTTGTGGTGGAAAAGCCGTTCAACCAAAAGGGCATGAGAATGGTTATTTTATCGAACCGACGATAATCGAAGGGTTGCCGACTAGCTGTCGCACCAATCAGGAAGAAATCTTTGGACCAGTCGTAACCATTCAGCCTTTTCAAAATGAAGAAGAAGCCCTAATTCACGCCAATGGTACGGCTTATGGCTTATCTGCTACCGTTTGGACGGAAAATTTAAGCCGCGCTCACCGCGTTGCTGCTCGATTAGATGCGGGCATTGTTTGGATAAATACGTGGTTATTACGCGATCTGCGCACGCCTTTTGGTGGAGTAAAACAGTCAGGCGTTGGGCGCGAAGGTGGATTAGAAGCATTGCGGTTCTTTACCTCGGCAAAAAATGTTTGTATTTCTTATTGAGAAGACAGAGGACAGACCATTTCATTGACAGACTGTTTCACTGTCAGATAAGGAACTTGTCTGTCTTCTGACAGCATAGCGGTCTGACCTCTGTCCTCTATTTTATGTCCTCTAAAATATTTTATTATGTCAAAATTACTACCCAAATTTAATTTCAAAACGTGGATTGACGATAACCGTCATTTATTGAAACCACCCGTAGGCAATAAAGCGGTCTGGCAAAATCAAGATTATATCGTCATGGTAGTCGGTGGTCCCAATACTCGAAAAGATTATCATGTGAATCATACACCCGAGTTTTTCTATCAAGTGGAAGGCGGTATTACCTTGAAAGTTATGGACGAAGGTGAACCCAAAGACGTAAATATTGAGGAAGGCGAAATTTATTTATTGCCAGCAGGTATTCCACATTCGCCTCGTCGCGGCCCGAATACGATCGGCTTGGTGATTGAACAACGTCGTCCAGAAGGGATGGAAGATGCACTGGTTTATTTCTGTGAAAACTGCGGTACGAAGATGTACGAGGAAGCGTTTACGCTGCAAAATATTGAAACGGATTTGCCGACTATTTTTGATAATTTCTTTGGTAGTAAAAATACAAAATGCCCGAACTGCGGAGAGATAATGGAGCGGCCGAGTGCGCCGAAGGTGTAATTAAAATAAATTTTACTGTTTATGATCTTTAAAACAACTGATACTTCCGAGTATTTTTTAGATGAAGGCTGTTTTATCCGCGAAATTATGAATACCTCGGATATTTCGAATGTTTCGATCTCGCAAGCAAGGGTAGAGGTAGGAAAGACAACGGAGTTGCATACACTTACGGCAGACGAAATGTATTATATATTGAGTGGAAAAGGCGAAGTAGAAATTGCAGGAAACGCCAAGCAGTTGGTTACAGTTGGCGATGTAGCGTACATCAAAGCGGAAGCGACTCAGCGGATTACGAATACTGGTGATGAAGATCTGATTTTTCTTTGTATTTGTGCACCTCGATTTACGCCCGATAAATACAAATCTGTTCCAGAATAGCGGAAAATCTCCTACAAAAAACTATTGAATTAAACTTCTCGAATATTTACTTTCCACTTTTTCTACCTATTCATGAAACGAAAACTCAATTTAGCGACTTGGAATCGTCGTGAGCACTACTCCTTTTTCTCTCGAATGGAAGAACCATTTTGGGGAGTGAGTGTCGAGGTAGATGCTACGCAAGCCTACCAATATTGCAAGCAAGAAAAGTATTCTTTTTTTCTTTACTATTTATACCAATCGCTTGTCGCAGCTAATCAAGTGGAATGCTTTCGCTATCGAATTCAAAATAAAGAGGTGGTGATTTATGATTATATCCACGCATCGGCAACCGTCAATCGTCCGAATGGCACTTTTGATTTTACCTATATTCCGTATTCCACTGATTTTCAAGGATTTGTAAGAACAGCATTGCCCGAAATGAGACGCGCCCGTGAAAGTTCTGGTCTCTCCGTTGGGATCTCTGGTGATGATGTGATTCATTATTCTTCCTTGCCTTGGTTACGGTTCAAAGGGCTGTCGCACGCCCGTGGATTTGCTCGGTTGGATAGCTGTCCGAAGATTTCTTTTGGTAAGTTGACGCTAGAAAATGGAAAGCAGTTACTTCCAGTTTCGGTGCATGTGCATCATGGTTTAGTGGATGGATTGGATGTAGGTAAGTTTGTAGAAATATTCCAAAAATTATTGAATCATCCTCAATGATGTAAAACTAAAGAACGCCATGATTTGAAAAATCATGGCGTTCTAAATTTATTCTATTCCCACGGCGCTTTCCCTTCCAAAAACTTTTCCCGAATCACATCTTCTACATTCCGTTCTTCGATTTTACTTTCTAGCCAACTAATGATGTCCAAATATAAAAACGGACGTTTTTCGTAGGGATGATGCCGTACTTTTTCTAGTTTGTTCTTGAGATTAATAAATTCCTTCTTCGTATCACCCTGACGAATCCGCGGAATCTTACGCACAAAGCGGAAAATCTCTTTTTGTACCATTCCCAAATCTTCCATCTTCGCCAAGAATCGATAAACTGATTTCACTTGGTATTCCACCAATTGCATATTACCCATTTCATAGTGCGAAATCAAACTCAAAATCCGCGCAAACGCCTGAATATCAGTTCGATAGTCAGGGTTTTTTTGATTTAAAATCATATTTAGGTAATCGATCGCCTTATCATTGTCGCCACTACTAAAATACAAACAAGCAATCCGATAATAAAAAACCATCACGCGGTGATCATCCCAATTGTAGCGATCTTCCTTAATGATTTTCATGAGTTCTGGCACTAGTTTTACCCCTTCGGTAAACGTACCTTCCATGAAGTGCTTTTTGATATTATGGATGTATTTATACAAATAGAAAAGCCCTTCGACATTAGTAGATTGGGTGATGTCATGTTTATCTGGGATTGCTTCTAGAATTTCCAAATTTCCATTCAACTTAGCATATTGCCAAGTATTAAAATTGGCATTCATTAAGCTGTGCAAACCCTTTAAATAGAGCGACATATTTTCACCAATCAGCGCAGGAATTTCATGAAAAGTATCGATCCAAGTCTGAGCGTGGCGGTAGGATTGTGGAAAATTTTGCGTAATTTGATAGTACCACACGTGGGAACGGTGGTAGCTAATTTTACCAAAAAAGTCAAGTTCGTTTACATTTATTTTGGGAAAATTGGCATTAAAAAACTCACGGACTAAGTAATAATCCTTTTCATCTTTGACATAACCCACTTTCAGGTACAAACCGTACATCTGTAAAGCCAGATTGGTCAATTGATTATTTGCCATGACATACTGAGCGACTTCATTGGCTTGCTGTGTCAATTCTTCTGCCCGATTCTGGATGCTTCTGGTGATATACTGACCTTCAATTTGTTTTTCGGCCGCAATGATTTCCATTGCCTGACGATGACGTTGCAACTCCAAAGCTCGTTTCTTTGCCTTACCCAAAACGTCCAAACTTTGCCGATATAATCCTTTGTCATATAAAACCAATGCGTAGTCCACTTGCTCGCGCAACTGCATATCCTGATGGTTATTGCGATTGAGCAAACGCAAAGACATCAATAACTGCTTATATAAGTGCGCCTTCAAATTAGACAACTGTCGCTTCTTAATGCCAGGCAGTTTTTTTAGGATCAATTGTTCGTCGTATTCTTTGTGTTTATCCAAAAAATCGAACAGTTGGAGAAAGAGAATATCATTCGACGCTTGGTTGCGACGGACAAAGAGGCGGAAATGTCTTTTTTCGGCTCTAGTTAATGATTTTATTAGTTGAATGAGGTCATCTGTTTTTTGTTTAGGCATTGTAAAACCACTTTTTTAACACACTGATTATCAATATTTTACAAAACAATTGTTGCTTTACAGTGTTGATTTTGAAACAAATTTCGGTTTTAATATCGTTAGGCAATAAGATAGTTTTGTCAACGATTTGCGTCGAACTTAGTTTATGTAAAAAATAATATGGATTTATACATTACAAGGGTAAAAATAAAAATTCTTATTATTACGCCACAAATCAAAGCAAATTTTCTTGTTATCTAAAATTAATCCGTTTTTAAAACGGTATTTTGCTTTTCAAAATGGATATTATGATCCAAGTACTATCTATTTGGAAGCACGAAAATATATTTACTTAAACTTAGTAAAACTACCAAAAAGGTTGGCAATCTTAGTCGTAAAAAAGTAGATTTTTTAGTTCGAATTCCTCTTTTTCAATATTTAAAAACTAACTAATCTCTAGTCGCTAACCATTAATCCTTTATAATTATGTCTGCAGAACGCGTTTATATCTTTGACACAACCTTACGCGATGGCGAACAAGTGCCAGGTTGTAAGTTGAACACAAAGCAAAAATTAGAAATAGCGGAAGCACTCGAACTGCTGGGCGTAGATGTGATTGAAGCAGGTTTTCCAGTTTCGAGTCCAGGCGATTTTCGTTCGGTAGAAGCGATTTGTAAATTGGTTAAAAATCCTACGGTTTGTGGTCTTTCGCGTGCCGTTGAAAACGATATTAAAGTAGCTGCGGAGGCATTAAAATATGCCAAGCATCCACGTATTCATACTGGGATCGGGACTTCAGACTCGCATGTACAATTTAAGCTGAGAACTACGCGGGAGAAAGTGATTGAGCGGGCGGTTGGTGCAGTAAAATATGCTAAATCTTTCGTAGAGGATGTAGAATTTTACGCAGAAGATGCAGGTCGGACGGATAACGAATATTTGGCAAAAGTAATTCAGGCAGTCGTTAATGCGGGGGCGACCGTTTTAAATATTCCTGATACGACGGGTTATTGCTTACCAGATGAATACCGAGCTAAAATCCAATATCTAATTGAAAATGTAAAAGGGATTGAAAAATGTGTATTGAGTACGCATTGTCACAATGACCTTGGTTTAGCTACTGCCAATTCCATTTATGGTGTTCGCGGAGGTGCGCGTCAAATCGAATGTACGATTAACGGTATTGGTGAACGCGCGGGAAATACTTCTCTGGAAGAAGTAGTAATGATCATGAAGCAGCATCCCGATTTGAATTTGACTAATAATATCAATACGCGTTTGCTCAATCCTACCAGTCATTTGGTGAGTGAAAAAATGGGCATGATTGTTCAACCCAATAAAGCGATTGTGGGCGCAAATGCTTTCGCGCACTCATCGGGTATCCATCAGGATGGGGTAATTAAAAAACGCGAAACTTACGAAATCATCGATCCATTAGAAGTAGGCGTTGATCAATCTAAGATTGTTTTAACGGCTCGTTCTGGTCGCGCCGCTTTAGCGTATCGGTATAAAAATCTTGGCATCGATTTATTAAAAGATGAATTAGATGTAATTTATAAAAACTTCCTAGTCCTTGCCGACAGCAAAAAAGAAGTGGAAAACGAAGATTTACATCAATTAATCGAGCAAGTACGCCAAAACGTACCGAGTGCGAATTATTAATCCAGTTGATTAGGTTGATATAGTTTATTAAGTTGATACAGTCAATTTCATAAACCCAAAATAACGAGTATTGAAAAATGCTCGTTATTTTTATTCACCCTAATCAGCGATTCAACCCAATCAACTTAGTTAACCCAATTAACCAGTCAACTCATTAAACGATATCAACCATGTCAAAAACCTTATTCGATAAAATCTGGGATGCCCACGTCGTCAAAACCATAGATGGCGGCACCGATGTACTTTATATAGATCAGCAATTTATTCACGAAGTAACTTCACCGCAAGCCTTTGCAGGTTTAGAAAAACGTGGAATCCAACTAGCGCGTCCCCAGCAAACGATCGCCACTGCCGATCACAACGTCCCGACTATTAATCAGCACCTACCGATTAAGGAAAAACTATCCGCTTTTCAGGTAGCGAAGCTGACGGAGAATTGCGAAAAATTTGGCGTAGAACTCTATGGATTAGGTCATCAATACCAAGGCATTGTTCACGTGATCGGACCAGAATTGGGCATTACGAAACCAGGCATGACCATCGTTTGTGGCGACAGCGATACTTCGACGCACGGCGCATTTGGAACGATTGCTTTTGGAATTGGAACGTCGCAAGTAGAGCAGGTTTTTGCTTCGCAATGCTTACTGTTGAAGAAACCCAAAAGTATGCGCATTAATGTAGAAGGCGAGTTACAACGCGGTGTACAAGCCAAAGATGTCGTTTTATACATTATCGCTAAACTAACCGCTGCGGGCGGAACGGGTCACTTTGTGGAATATGCAGGTTCGGCGATTCGGAATTTGAGTATGGAAGGGCGGATGACGGTTTGTAATATGTCGATTGAAATGGGTGCACGTGGTGGTATGATCGCGCCCGATGAAAAGACGTTTGAGTATGTAAAAGGGCGCAAATTTGCGCCGCAAGGAGCAGCTTTTGAGCAAGCGGTAGCGCATTGGAAAACCCTTTTTACCGACGCAGATGCGGAATTTGATACCGAATATACGTTTGACGCAGCCGATATCGCGCCAATGGTTACTTTCGGAACGAATCCGGGGATGGGTATTAAAATTGACCAAGCGATTCCCATGCCTGAATCGGCAGGAAATGCGGCTAATTTTAATAAATCATTGAAATACATGGGCATTGAGGCAGGCGGGTCGCTTAATGGACAAAAAATCAATCACGTCTTTATCGGTAGCTGTACCAATGGACGGAGCGAAGATTTACGAGCGGTAGCCGATTACGTCAAAGGTCGCCAAAAAGCCGAGCACGTCAATGTGCTGATTGTACCGGGTAGCCAACAAGTGCGGAATCAAGCCATAGCAGAAGGTTTGGATAAAGTGTTTTCTGCGGCAGGTTTTGAACTACGCGAACCAGGCTGTTCTGCCTGTTTGGGTATGAACGAAGATAAAGTACCGAAAGGGGAATACTGTATTTCTACTTCTAACCGAAATTTTGAAGGACGACAAGGGCCGGGGGCGCGGACGATTTTAGCGAGTCCATTGATGGCGGCGGCGGCGGCGATTGCGGGGGAAGTGGTGGATGTAAGGGAGACGATGGTGGAGGTGGGTTAGGATGATTGCGTTTACTCGCCTGTCGGAGACGAGGCGCGAGCAGGGTTACATAATTAAATGAAATTGTAAAAATGATTGAACCTCAAAAGAAAAAACAGATAATACAGATTTGGGATAATTATATTAAATCAAATAAAATTGTACTTGATACTAAAGGAAATGAATTGCCAAATATTGATGAAACTCGTAAAAAGGCTATAGTTCAATTAAAAAAGTTTATCCAGCAATTTGTATCAAAAAAAATTGATATTTACGAGTTTAAAACAACTATTGACAGTTTTAATAAGCGGAATAATTTGTGGGGATTTACAGCAACGAAGGGGCAAATGTTTTTTAATCAGCTAGTAAAGATAAATGAAAAAAATATTGATGAGACTTCTAGCTTATTAAGGAAAGTAAT
>JBGCES010000592.1:0-2257 GCA_045106545.1 Saprospiraceae bacterium | reverse complement strand
TGACGATCTGCACTAGGAGGTTAAATTTTAGAACAAAATACCTCCTAACCTTCATTCAAAATAATTGTAGATGGCGCACAAATTTTTTTTGTAAAATCCCTATGAAATGCCGAGAAAATAAATTTACATGTTGCCCAAATGGTGATTTTGCTGAATGAATGGTTTTTATTCAATAAAATCATCAATTGAAAAAATCAAAGTGTAAATTTATTTTTCGGCCAATACTATATTAAATGTGTGTGTGACGTACACTTTTACATTTTGAATTTCACATTTTGCCTTTTACATTATTTAACGTGGTAAAGTTAGCGCAATTTAAAACGTTAAAAAAACGTTCGGGATGTACCGCTATTGCATTTTAACAGTCTTGATTTTATGATTGGGCGTCTGTTGTCCCGATTCCGACATTTCTGTGATTAAGTTGGTCTATTGAGTCTTTTAACTCTGGCGACGACCAACTATCAACTACCAATTACCTATGCTAAGAACTCTAACGATACTACTGCTCTTTTTGGGAATAGCAACTGCGGGAAATGCCCAAGATCCGATTTTTAGTCAATTTTATGCTGCGCCTTTGCAACTGAATCCTGCTTTTGCGGGGACGACCTACGAGCCGCGCATCACATTAAATTATCGAAACCAGTGGCCTTCCATCGAAAATGCGTATGTAACGTACGCCGCTTCCTACGAGCAATTCATGGAAAATTTGAATAGTGGTTTTGGGGTGCAGGTCTCGACGGATAGCCAAGGCGATGGAGTGTATAAAGTCAATCGATTTGGTGCAACTTATAGTTATCAAGTGGCAGTCAACAAAGAAATTCGCCTAAAATTTGGGGTGGAAGCTGCTTTTCAGCAGAGTTCAGTTGATTGGAATCGCTTGGTTTTCTTAGATCAAATTGATCCCATTACTGGGTTTTCTGATGGTAATGGTAATCCGATTTTGTCGGAAGAAGTACGACCAATCAATACGACGAATTCTTTATTTGATGTCTCTACGGGGATATTGGCTTATAGTCGGGACTTCTTTGTCGGCTTTTCGGCGAAGCACCTGAATACACCCGATGAATCTATTCTCGATTCAGATGCTAATTTATCGGGAGGACTACCGATGCGACTCACCCTACACGGTGGGTATCAATTAAATCTTGGAGGCAATAAACGAGGCAGAGCAGCGTTTGTATCTCCAAACGCAGCTTACATTCGACACGGTGACCAAACCCAAATCAATGTCGGTGCTTACGCGGGATTTAGCTCTATTTTTGCAGGTGTTTGGTATCGGCATGCTAATTCCAATCGTGATGCAGCTATTGCTTTGATTGGTTACCAGTACGATATTTTTAAAATCGGTTACAGTTACGACTTTACGATCTCAGAATTGGCAGTACCTGGCTCAGGGGGCGCGCACGAAATCTCTGTCACTTTGAATTTTGACGAAAGTGAAGCCGCCAAACGCCGTCGCCGCAATTCACGGTACAATGATTGCTTTAGATTTTTGCGATGATGGTCTGATGGTTAAATGGTCAGATTGTAATCATATATAATTGTTGCTTTTAACATTTACTCCTATATTTGCACCTCCTTTCAGCTACACTTTTGTTTATTATTTATAAGTAACTGATAGTCAGTTGGTTATTTGTTTGCACCCTTTTGTGAATAATTCTCGTTAGTTATTTAACGACTCGTTCACTAATCAATTTTCAATAAAAACATCGATTTACATAATACAATCCAAAAGCCACTCGTTAATGATTTCGAGTGATTTTTAGACACTACTTATTATACTTTTTATTCTACTTTATAAGAAGTTCCCAATTAAATTTATTTAGGTAATGAAAAAACTGCTGAAGTTAAGCTCACTACTTTTATTGCTAGTTGTTATGCTAGCATCTTGCGCTAAAAAAGAACGTTCCTCAACAACTGGATGGAAATACAATGATACCAAATGGGGTGGATTTGAAAAGAAAGATTATGACGGTCAGGTAGCTGGTCCCAATCTTGTATTGGTTGAAGGTGGTACTTTCACGATGGGGAATACCGAACAAGATGTAACGTTCGAGTGGAATAGCGTTCCTCGACGCGTAACAGTTTCTTCTTTTTATATGGATGAAACGGAAGTTGCAAATATTGACTACCGAGAATATTTATACTGGTTGAATCGCGTTTTTGGCGAATCCTACCCAGAAGTATATCAAAAAGCCTTGCCTGATACATTGGTATGGCGAGAGGAATTGTCTTATAACGAACCTTTCGTAGAGAC
>JBGCES010000591.1:0-2037 GCA_045106545.1 Saprospiraceae bacterium | reverse complement strand
TTATTATGATCTAAGTCAACAAAAGTAAAACCAAAGGAGGAAAGCATCAAATCAAAATCAAGGACAATATCTCCACCTGTTCCATTGTCATTAGGTACAGAAATATTAGTATCCGTATTGATAATCAAGGAATTATAGAGTATATCATTAGTCAGATTACCTCCTTCCCACAGTCCCGTTCCTTCACTATTACGCTCTAGATCTGGGTCTTCGTTTGTGTTCCCTTCGGTATCATATAAGTTGAGTGGCTTAGTGGTAGGATTGTCCGTAGAAAAAGTCACTCCACTACCTGTTCCAAAAAGGTTTTGATAAGGTTGAGTGGCGGTAAAGTTAGTAGTGCCCGCGATGAGTGCATTTCCGGCTGGATCGGTATCAAAGTTGATGCTGTAAGTTGTACTAACTACCATCTCTGCAATAGAGGAGTCAGTCATTATATTGGAAAAATGACTGTCTGCTTCTTGTTGCAGTAATATAAACATGGTCAAAAGTAAAATTCGTTTACAGTGAAGGTTTATGAAGTGGTAAAACCTAAAGATTGTAATCGAATAGTTAGAACTACTTGGGCTTGGTTGCATGTTATTACACGATAATTAAATGATGAAAAAAGCTGATCCATTTGTCGTATTCGTACTCAAGCCTTGTTTAAGGCATATTTGGTTCAAATAATACACCAACTACTATCAGAATCGTCATTTTGTCCACTTTAAGTATTCTAATACTTTGGCGAGGCTAATCATATAAAATGAAGGCAGCTCTTTTTTCTAACCAACCTCCTTCGGAATCGTAAACTGAAAATTAGAGCCTTTCCCTATTTCTGATTCTACCCAGATTTTACCGCCGTGCATTTCGACTACTTTTTTACAGACCGCTAAACCAATACCCGTGCCATCAAAGATACTTTTTCGATGTAGTCGTTTAAAAACCAAGAATATTTTATCGAAGTAACTCTTTTCGATGCCGATACCATTGTCCTTGACACTAAAACACCATTCATCAAAGGTTTCCTTAACTTGAATAATTACTTTAGGCGTTTGCTCAGGTTGATGAAACTTAACTGCATTGAGTATCAGATTTTGCAGTAGCTGGGTGAGTTTAATTTGATCCGCATTGATTTCTTTCGTTTGGATGTCTAAATGGATCTCTGCCGATTTTTCTTTGATATAAACTTGATTTTTATGTAGAATATTTTGCAAAAACGGTTCTATTGCAATGCTATCCTTATTTAATTCTGATTTTCCAATTCGAGAATAAGTCAATAAATCTTCAATCAATGAAGACATTTCTTTCGTACCACCAATAACGAAGTTGAGATATTCCATTTCACTCTGATTCAATTTTTTAGTAGCGGAACGCCTAAGCAATTGCGAAAAGCTGATAATAGTACGAAGTGGCGTTTTTAAGTCGTGCGAAGCGATGTAAGCAAAATTTTCTAACTGTAAATTATAGGCAATATATTGCTCTAATTCTTTATTTTTAGTTTCAATAATACTATTGGTTAGATTACGCTTATTGAGCAGATACGCAATTCCGATAATCGCAATTCCCATCAATACCATAAATGCAATCAACCATTGAATCAAGCGATTATTGAGTTGCTTTTCTTTATTTAAAAATTCAATTTCGCGTGCTTGTTGCATACTGACAAACTTGTCTTCTAACTCTTCTGCAAATTGTTCGCGATCTTTAATATCTATGGAGTCCTGTTTGATGCGATAATCATCCGCTATGATAAATGCCCGTTGCAAATTTCCGGATGCTCGATAAGCCGCGATCATCAATTCGCGCGCATCTTGCTGAATGCGTTCGTGTTGCGTATTAGTGGTAGAGGTAATCAATTCCTTACCATATTGAATGACTTTTTCAAATTGTTTTTGAGCAAAAAGCACCTTCGCCAGGGTCAACTTCGCTCGCAAGATCTCTCTTCTAAAACTCTTCTCAGTTGCAATCTTTAAAGAAGACTCGGCTAAAACCCGCGCTACTTCTACTGAGTCTTGTTTTAATTTAAAATTCGCCTTTTGATGGAGCGAACGTGCCATT